>REAV01000047.1 GCA_004294465.1 Sphingobacteriia bacterium
AATAGAAGGTTCAATTAATTGAGCAATTAATAAAGCGGCAGTTGCAATAAATCCATCTACAACTATAACCATATTATGTTGAAATGATTGTAAATATGCACCAGTCATCATCCCTATTTCAAAACCACCCACTTTAGATAGTAACTGATAGGGTTGAGAAGCATCATGGCTCAACTCATGTTTGATAAACACTTCTTTTAAAGTATTTATCTTGGTTTTTAATTGCTCATCATTTACACCCGTTCCCCTTCCTGTACATTCCTCAATACTCAGCTTGGTTATTGCACTCATGATTAATGCAGCAGATGCACTATTGCCAATACCCATTTCACCAAAACCTATACAGTTAGTGCCTAGCGCTGCAATATCATCCACTATTTTTTTACCTGCTTCAATTGCCTGATTAACTTCTTGCTCATTCATTGCATTGGAATCCAAATAATTTTCGGTTCCCATACCTTGTTTGGCTCGAATAAATCGAGTGGTATTAATCGATTCATCAATCACTGAATCAAAATCAAAATTCACTCCTGCATCAACCACCCATAATTCAATTTTATTCAATCGAGTAAACACATTAATAGCAGCTCCACCTCGCAAAAAATTCAATACCATTTGTGCAGTAACAGATTGAGGGTAAGGGTTTACCAAACCTGTTTTAGCAATACCATGATCCCCTGCAAATACAATAATTGCAGGGGATATAATGGAGGGTTTTTCAGATGACTGAATCATCCCTATTTGTAAGGCAATAGATTCTAATTGACCCAGTGCTCCAACAGGTTTTGTTTTTTGATCAATTTTTTGTTGCAGCTGTATTTGTAAATTATCCATTATTATAAATTAATACTGATTCCTGAATTAATTAAAAAAGGAATACTGTTAAAGCCTCTCAAATCAAAGAATGTTTTGTTGGTTAGGTTTTGAGTGTCTATAAATATTTTCACTTTAGAATTATATCGAAATTCTCCATAGGCATTCAGTAAAAAATATTCTGCCAAAGCAACATCTGCTCTTCTAAATCCACCAATATCATTTCTGCTGCTCACATATTTTCCGCTAAGACTGAATGATAATTTTTGGGTATCATAATTCAAGGAAATATTGGCGTTAATGCCTGGTCTTCGTAAACCATAAACATAGCCAGTGTCTTTAAAACTAACCCTGCTTTGAGTGGAATCTGCCATGCTCAAGAAAGAAAAATTAGCCCTTATGCTTAACTGTTTAGTAATGCTAGCGCTGGTTTCATATTCAACACCAAAAGCAGTTTGCTTAATGAAATTGTAATATTTATTTCGTACATAATCATAATCAATTCCATTTTTAGTAGTTCTGTAAAATAAAACCAACCTGCTGCTAAAATTTTTATTTGCATTGGCAATACCTGCTTCTATATTGGTACTTTTTTCTGGTTGTAAATCTGTTCTTCCACTGAAAGGATCGAATAATTGATATAAGGAAGGAACTTTAAATGCAGTTGCAAAGCTTCCAAAAATTCTTATGTGCTCATCCACCTGATAAGAAGGATTAAACGTAAAAGTTTGGTTATTGCCATACATCGAATGTTTGTTTAGCCTAAATCCTAAGTCTACTGCAAATCCTTTTTGATTATTGTAGAGAAGAGAACTGTACATAGAAGACTGGGTTACATTCGTATCTTTAAAACCGCTGGTAAAAGGCCCAAAACTACTTACCGAAAAAAACTGATTATTCATATCAGCGTATCTGTATTCAAAGCCTTGCAATAAAGACAGTTGTTTTGTAATTGGCAGATTCGTATATAATTCTGCGAACTGGGTTTTTGCAAAATATTTATTGCGTTGATAAAAACTAAATACTGTTTTATCCAAACTATCTCTTTCAAACGCTCTATTGGTTTGGCTAAACTGATAATTTCCAGTAATATTTATTTTTGGAGATTTATAATGAAATCCACCACCTGTATTGAGCATATTGTTTTTAAGCTGAAAATATTTATCATCACTAAATACACCAGCATCAATATTTGATTGATATGCATTATACATACCAAATCCTTTAAAGGTCAATCGATTATTGACAGCATATTGAATACTTGCGCTGCTGCTACTTCCATCATACCCATCTTTATCAAAATTTTTATTTCCACTGCTGTCATATGCGGCACTGAATCCATCTGTTTTTAAACGCGCATGCCTTACTGTATAACTGAGTTTATTTATTTTTCCGAATAATTGCAAATTGGTTCTGACTGTATTTAAATTGCCGGCACTCAATGTTGCTTTTACATTCAAAGGTTTGGTTACATTGTTTTTAATAGTAATGATATTGATTACCCCTGCAACTGCATCGCTTCCATATAAAGTACTTTGCGCGCCCCTGCATACTTCAATTTTTTCAATATCATTGATCGAAAAAAGATTTAAATCAAATTCATTGTTAATTTGAGATGGGTCGTTCACTGGTATGCCATCCAATAGAATCAAGGTTCTTCCACTATTGGCGCCACGCATAAAAACTGTTTGATTGGTTCCTGCATTATTTAAAGCACCATTAATGGTAAGGCCAATGGTTTCATTCAAAACCTGGCCCAATGTTCGGCCACTGCTTTTCTCCAGCAGTTCTTTGCCAATCACTGTAATTACTTTTCCAGTGGTACTTTGTTTTTGTTCCTGCTTATTGGCGGTAACTACTACTTCGTCCAGTACACGTGTACTGGCACTGTCTTTTTGTGCCAGCAGCGCATTGCTTGCAAGCATTGTGAATAAGAGCGTTAATGTTTTGCTCATTGTTGTTTTATTTTAATTTGAACAATGAGCTTCCAGGAAATAACAAGAGAAGAAACGTAAACTACTGCTGCAGCAGCATTTTAAATTCCATGCCTTTCACCCGAAAGCCGTGAATAATTGTTTGTATCTGGCAGGTCTTCTGGCTTCCCACTTTATTGAACCTCCTTCCCATCCCGATATGATCGGGACAGTGGTTGTAGTTGTTCAAAAAATAGCCGCTCATTAAAATGCGGCGGTGGGTTTACAGCTACGGGGATAGCGCCGGAATTAAACCGAACTTCCCTTTTAATCACCTGACTGAGTCAGGCAAACCAAGTACAACACAAATGTAAGGGCTCCTCAATAATAACAGTATTAATTTTATAAACATGGCTCTGTATAACTCATATTTCCTATTTTCAGTGCATGAAAGGCAACCAAAAATTGAATCGGTTTAGTTTTACTATGATTGTGGTGGGGCTAGTGATTGGTATGGGTATTTTTAGATCTGCTGCAACAAGTGCTCAAAACGCAATAGAGCCTTCTGTTTATTTTTCAGCTTGGATCATCGGCGGATTTGTTGCCCTTTGTGGGGCACTTACTTATGCAGAAATCGGGAGTCGATTTCCGGTTACAGGCGGGTACTATAAGGTTTTTTCATATGCCTATCATCCCAGTATTGCATTTGCTATCAATTGTATTATTCTCATCAGTAATGCTGCAAGTTTAAGTGTAGTGGCCATTATTGGTAGTGGCTATATTGCTAAATTATTTCCTGGAACTCCTTGGACCGACGTTCATAAAGCGCTTCTGAGTGCAGGGGCCATTATTTTATTTTATCTCATTAATTTAAGAGGGCTTCGAATGAGTTCGCGTGCACAGAATATACTCATGATCATCAAGATCGGTATGATTTTGGTATTAATTGCAGCTTTATTTTTCCCTTTTGAACAATCTACAGTTGTTGCTTCCAACGTAGTGGAAACTCCCTCAATGAGCTGGTTACAGAGCCTTGGCTATAGTTTGATTGCAGTATCATTTACTTATGGCGGATATCAGCAAACCATCAATTTCGGAAGTGAGGTAGAAAGCCCAGCTAAGAATATTCCAAGAGGAATTTTTATGGGTATTGGTATTATTATAGTGCTGTATTTACTGGTTAATTTCAGCTATTTTCAGATCATTGGATTCGATCAAATGAAGGGAGAAAAGGAAATTGCTTATGTGGTAATTGATAAAGTGTTTGGTGCAAAAGGAGCCGCCATTTTTTCCTTTTTCTTATTCTTCGGGGTACTTGCTTATGTAAATGCCTTGTTGATGAGTAATCCAAGGGTAATGTATGCAATGAGCGATGAAGGCACTATACCCAAAATATTTTCCAAACAAAATGAAAAAAACGGGGTATTGGTGGTATCACTCACTGTATTTGCCCTTACCTGTTTAATCATTCTATTCTTTGCTCAAACCTTTGATGCCATTCTCAATTTTACCATATTTTTAGACTGTTTTGGTATGGTTGCCTCCAGTGCAACGATATTTAAGCTCAGAAGGCAAACAAAACATTTAGATGGAACGGGTATTTATAAAATGAAACTATTTCCATTACTACCCCTGATTTTCATGCTTACTTATTGTTTTGTTGGAGTTAGTATAGCTATTCAAACCCCTAAAACGGCCATTATTGGATTGATCGTATTAGGGGCTTTTATGATGATTTATTTTGTTTCTCAACGGTTTAAAAACACCAAATTGGTTAAATAACCGCCTTTCATAACAGTTTAAAGGCAAAACAAGTGCTTTCCTTTCCGTCTGTCTAATTTTTATTTACCCCATCAAGAATGGGAGTATTTTTGTTTTATGAAGCAATTTTTTATTTTGGGTATAGGCGTTTTATTGTTGTCTACCCAATTGACAGCACAGGGGGTATCCAATAAATGGGATCTACAACGTTGTATTGAATACGCCACTAAAAATAATATTTCAGTTAAGCAAGCCGATGTTCAAACCCGCTTAGCAGCTTTGGATATTGAGCGATCTAAATTAGTTCAGTTGCCGAATATCGGTTTCAATACCAATTTAGGTACTCAATTTGGTCGTTCAATTGACCCGACTACCAACCAGTTTACCACTACTCAGTTGTTGTTTCAAGGATTAAACCTGAATGTAAATGTGCCTATCTATAACTGGGGTGCTTTGCAATCAGATAAGAAAATTGCAGCTTTTAACTCACAAGCGGTATTGACAGATTTAGAGAGAGTGATCAATGATGTATCCCTCAATATTGCTACTTTTTTCTTGCAAGTGGTAGCTGCACAACAACAAATTGAAATAGCACAGGTTCAAATATCTCAAACCAAATCTCAATTAGGATTTACTAGAAAAAGAGTAGAAGCAGGCGCATTACCAGAATTAAATGCAGCAGAAATTGAAGCTCAATTGGCAAGAGATACCTCATCATTGGTAAATGCACAGGCTAGTTTTACTCAAGCAGTTATTCAATTAAAAGCGGCCATTAATTTAGATATGGCAGCACCTTTTGAAGTTGATATTCCAGCAGTTGATAAAATTCCTTTAGAGCCGCTCACCGAATTAGAGCCAGCTGCTTTATATCAAATGGCATTAAACAATCAGCCTGCACAAAAAGCGAATGCCCTTCGTTTAAAGTCTGCAGAAGAATCAGTAAAAAGATCCAGAGCAGCTTTTTATCCTACACTTTCAGCTTTTGGAACTTTGGGAACCAATTTTGCCAATACGGCAAATATGGTAACAGGGGCCAATTTTATTGGTACTAAGCCCACATCTAATTTTGTAACTGTAGCCAATCAAAATTATTTAGTGTTCCAACCAGATGTACAATTGGTTACTAGTAAACGATCTTTCAGTCAATTTTGGAAT
>REAV01000048.1 GCA_004294465.1 Sphingobacteriia bacterium
AATCAACTCCAGCCGGTGGTCCTGTTCCTACCAAAGTAAGTTTTAATAGTAATCCATTGATTGTTAAAGAAGGTAAAATAAAGGAAACAGGAAAAATGGAAAAAATCAATGACAAGGTTTTTGGAGTTCAAGTATTTTATTATTCAGGAAAAGTGGTTTATTCTCAAGTAGTGAAAGTAAAAGGAGGGCTAAGTACCAATATTACTGGCACAGTTAATTTTATGGTTTGTGATGATAAACAATGTTTACCTCCAACTAAGAAAACTTTCGATTTGAAATTACAATAAGCAGAACAATATTCGTAAATGAAAAAAAGGCTTGGGTTATTCATTCTAGTTTCGTTTTTTTCGGTAATGATTTTTGCACAGGATAAACAACCTGTTCAAATAAGTTTTATTGCTAAAAGAATGAATGATTCAATTGTTCATTTATTGGTAAAAGTGAATCTTGATAAAGGAACTCAGATTTTTTCGGTGAAAAAAAGAGGGGAGGATGATTCTTTTATTTCTGCATTAGAGCTTGATAGTTTGAGTTTGACATATCGGCAACAAACAGATACCGTAACAGAGAATGGAACATTGCTGCTGGTTCCTGAGAATAATGAAAGCTTGTCTACATATCGATTATTTGCCGATAGTGTTGAATTCGTTTTTCCATTACATATCAATAGTGCCGATAGTGCTTTGGTGAAAGGTAAATTTATCTGGTTAGGTAAGTCAGGTAATACTTTTCCCAGTGCTGAAATTGCATTTAGTGCACCCGTGAACAAATCTATTTCAACTGAATTAAATAATAATGATTCAGGGAATGTAGAAGGCAAATCCCTTTGGCAGATTTTTCTTCTATGTTTTTTAACAGGACTGATTGCAGTAATTACACCTTGCGTTTTTCCATTGATACCTGTAACTGTTAGCTTCTTTTTGAAAAGGAGTAAAACAAAGCTGGAAGGGTTAAGAAATGCATTATGGTATTCTTTTTCGATCATCTTAATTTATACAATTCCAACATTTATTTTAGTGCTGCTTTTTGGTGATGATGTACTGTATCAAATTTCTACAAGTGCTTTTTCAAATCTGGTTTTCTTTGCCATATTTATTGTTTTTGCCATTTCATTC
Organism: Sphingobacteriia bacterium; assembly: GCA_004294465.1. Lineage (GTDB taxonomy): Bacteria > Bacteroidota > Bacteroidia > Chitinophagales > Chitinophagaceae > Sediminibacterium. The sequence goes on from REAV01000048.1 coordinate 1,116, forward strand.
TTCGGTGTTTTTGAAATTCAATTGCCTAATAGTTGGGCCAATAAAGCAGATCAGAAAGCAGGTAAAGGTGGTTTAGTGGGTATATTTTTTATGGCACTTACCTTAGTGATTGTTTCTTTTTCTTGTACAGGCCCTATCGTAGGAACATTATTGGGTCAAGCAAGTAGTGGGGGAGTTTCTTCGGCTCCAGTAATAGGCATGTTGGGTTTTGGTGCAGGGTTGGCATTGCCTTTTTCTTTATTCGCATTTTTCCCAACTTTGCTTCAGTCTTTACCAAAGAGTGGAGGTTGGTTGAATTCAGTGAAAGTATGTTTCGGATTTATAGAATTGGCTTTGGCATTGAAATTCTTATCTAACGTAGATTTAATCTATCATTGGCGCTTATTGGATAGAGATGTTTTTTTAGTATTGTGGATTGTAATTTTCGGATTGATGGGGATCTATTTATTAGGAAAAATCAAATTTTCACATGATAGTGATTTGCCTTACCTAAGTGTACCAAGATTATTTTTTGCCATTGCAACTTTTTCTTTTGTTGTTTATTTGATCCCAGGTTTATGGGGAGCTCCTTTGCGTCATTTGAGTGGATTTATTCCCCCAGATGAAACCCAGGATTTCAACTTAGATTTACTCAAGTATCAACAAAATGGGGCAACCAATTTGTCAAAAACAGTTTCTTTAGCGGAACCTCCAAAACGCTTAACCGATAAATTGCATGTACCTTATAACCTTACTGCTTATTTTACTTTAGCAGAAGGGTTAGCTGCTGCAAAAGTTTTGAAGAAGCCAATTATGATCGATTTTACTGGTCATAGTTGCGCCAATTGTAGGAAAATGGAAAAAGAAGTGTGGAAGGATCCAGAAGTATTAAAACGAATGAGAGAAAACTTTGTATTGGTTAGTTTATATGTAGACGAATCAACGGAATTGCCTTTAAATGAACAGTATATTAAAAAAGATGGCGATAAAGTAATTACAGAGGGAGATCGCAATCTGGATTATGAGATCACTCAATTTGGAGGTAACTCACAACCTTTATATATGTTTCTAGATCTGGAGGGAAAGCCAATCAGCTCAAAAAGATATGGCTATGACCCAAATGTTAGCTTATTTATTGCCCATTTAGACGCGGTAAAAATGAGTTTTGAAAAATCATTGGTCAAATAGATTTTGCTTATTTTAGCATAAACAGGGTTGCGGATTTTTTTTCTTACTATGTGAAGGTTTTTACTCCATTTCACATCTAATCATTTAACAGGCTGTATAATTTGACAGAAACTGCACTCATAAAAGCATTACAGGAAAAAGACCAAGCTGCTTTTAAAGAGTTGGTGGAAAGCTATCAGCAAATGGTATTCAATACTGTTTTGAGTATTGTACAGCATGAACAGGAAGCAGAAGATATTAGCCAGGAAGTATTTATCCAAGTTTATATAAGCATCGCCGGTTTTAGACAGGATGCTAAATTATCTACCTGGATTTATAGAATAGCTACAACAAAAGCCTTGGATTGGGAAAGAAAGAAAAAAACTAAAAAGAGATTTGGTAAAATATTGAACATTTTTAGTGGAGACAATTCGCCAGTAGATGACTTGGCAGACTTCAACCACCCTGGTGTTCAAATGGAGAATAAAGAAGACTCGGCCCTTTTGTTTAAATCATTACAATCGCTTCCGGAAAATCAAAAAGTAGCGTTTGTCTTAATAAAGATAGAAGGACTGAATTATCAGCAAACAAGTGAGGTTATGAATACAACAGTGAAAGCAGTAGAAGCATATATGCATCGGGCAAAAATAAATTTGCAAAAAAATATTAGTAAATCATAATAGTAACATATGAAAAAAATTTACTCAAAAAATGTAGATAAAGTAATTGAAAGTGTAGAAGGAATACAACGGGCCAATCCATCGCCTTACTTTTATGCAAAACTGATGCATAAAATGAATATGATGGAGGAGAAAAAATCGCCTTCTTTCCTATTTCAGTATAAGCCAGCATTGGTTATTGGTGTGCTTATTGTCATTTTTGGCATGAATGCTTTTTTGCTTATCAAGCAAACCAATCATCGGCATCAATCACAAAGAATTGTTTCAAGTACAGCATCATCAGTGAATGATTTTTCAAGCGAATATAATTTAAACACCACTACTGTTTATTAAACTTATTGTATGAATCAATTAACTAAAAACCGTGGTTTAAATATCATCGTAATTGTATTGTTGATAGCCAATATTGTCAGTTTTGGTATTTTTTGGTGGCGCCAATCTATGCCTGAAAAAAATAATCAATTTCCCCCTCCCATAATGAACAAAGGCGTTGATTATTTAACCCATGAATTAAATTTTTCAAGTACTCAACAAACTGCTTTTGAAGCATTAAGAAATGAACATCGAAGTGCAGTTGATCCAATTAGAAAAGATATAGAGCAGTACAAGAATGATTTTTTTGCATTGGTTAAAAACGATACAGCAAGTAGTATAACCATTAATAATGCCTGGAATAAAATTGCAACAGCAGAAAAAGAAATGGATATTACTACGCTGAATCATTTTAAATCTGTTAGACAAATTTGTGATTCTGCTCAAAAAATTAAGTTCGATCAAATTATTCAAGACGCCATCATCCAAATGCGTAATCGACCAAAAGGTCCACCACCACCAGATGGGCAGCGTCCGCATCCTAAGGATCATCGGCCGCCACCAGACGGAAAAGGTCCAGCACCACAGGGTCATCGACCACCACCAGACGGGCAAGGTCCACCACCACAAGGTCATCGACCACCTCCAGACGGGAAGGGTCCACCACCACAAGGTCATCGACCACCTCCAGACGGGAAGGGTCCACCACCACAAGGTCATCGACCACCTCCGCCACCTGATCAAATTAATTAAACACTCGAGCGAGTGTTTTTATTTGATTCTTCGTCTAAACCTATATTAACTGAAATGGCGCCATGTTTTTTCAAGTTAAATAATTGAATAGTTAATTTTTTAAAATTCTTTTTATGAAAATGATTAATGCCCTACACTTATTGGTTTTTATTGCTTTGAGTGCATGTAGTAAATCAGCAGATACTGCTTCTTCTGGAACAACTACTAGCAATACCGTACCTGCTGTTTATTTAAAGATTTATGGCGCTAGTAGCATTACCTCCGATGGTACATATGTTACTATTAAATCAAATGGTGCTCCGGATCACAAAAGCATTTATTATGCCACTACGGATCCCTTGTATGAAAATTTTTCGGGTACTACATTTGCAGGTACTACATTCGCTAAGAATCCTAATTCAATTATTACGCAAGCCTACACATTTAAAATTCCTATCAATCCACAAGTTTCTGCAACCCACCCTGCAACCGCTTTAGGAGCAATTGGTGTGGCATTGAATGGAGTGCCTTTCTATAACCAATATGCGGGACCTAACCAACCATTGACTGGAGAAGTAGTAAGTTTTGATCAATCCTGGGGGCATCCTGCACCTGGTGGTAGATATCACTACCATGTAGAACCATTATACCTTACCACTGTGAAAGCATCCAAATCTGCCCTTTTAGGATTTTTGTTAGATGGATATCCGGTATATGGACCAACAGAAAATGGAGTAGCTGTAACCAATGCAATGTTAGATGCTTATCATGGACATTCTCACGCAACTACAGAGTACCCGAATGGTATTTATCATTATCATATTAATGCAACAGATCCTTATTTAAATGGTAGCGGTTATTATGGTACACCAGGCACAGTTACTCAGTAGATGCTTAGTTGGATTTTGTTTGCTGTTCTTTGCATGCAATCCTTCGAATAAAGAACAGGACAAAGCAGTTCGGTCTGAGAAGCCAGCAGGCACAACAATCCTTTTGGTTAATCAATCAGACAGTTCCATTCAAAATCAAAACGGCATAATTTATCATAAGAATCAGCCTTTTACAGGAAAAATCTATGCCTTGTATCCTTCAAGTGCTGATACTGCAGCTTTACAGGAATTTGTAAACGGATTGGAAAATGGAGAATGGAGAAAATGGTATCCTGGTCATCAAATAAAAGAGATTCGATTTTTTGAAAATGGGAAAAAAATAGGACTGTATACAATCTTCTGGGAGAATGGAAAAAAGCAATTAGAATACCATTTTGTGAATGATGAATATGAAGGCCTTTGTAGAGAATGGAATGTAGCGGGTAATCTAACCAGAGAAATGAATTATGTAAAAGGTCATGAAGAAGGAAGTCAAAAATGGTGGTATGATAATGGAAAAATAAAAGCCAATTATGTGATCATTAATGGAAGAAGGTTTGGATTATTAGGAACAAAAAATTGTGTAAATGTATCGGACAGCATTTTTAAGAAATAAATTATTTTTCGGATTGCTACTTTTCGCTAGTTGCTCTACAAAGCAGCAAGAGAAAGCGCTTCCTTATTATAATACACCTGAATTTACCCCAACATTTTTACAATCAGACAAAGAGGTTGCCCAAAAAATCAAT
>REAV01000107.1 GCA_004294465.1 Sphingobacteriia bacterium
ATTCAATTGAAAGACGCTGATGAATATGCAGCGTTTCAAAGTGATTTAGCGGTGTATCATGATGATTATGGCGATTATAGTACGAATGAACCAACTATGGATGGAACAGCTAGTCTGATTTATTTATTGGCAGCACAAGAATCAATGTATTCAAGCAAAGCTGGAATTTCATTTAAACCCACTACTCCACATATTGTAGATCATGGAGCCATTATTAAAGCAAAGCCAACAACTGAAAAATCAATTTCACTTGTTTTTACGGGGGATGAATATGGAGAAGGGTTAAACTTCATTGATTCCTTATTGGCGAAAGAGAAAATAAAAGCTGGTTTCTTTTTTACTGGAAGAATGTATAGAAACCCTCAATTTCAACCAGCAATTCAACAAATAGTAAAAGCTGGTCATTATATGGGGCCTCATAGCAATGATCATTTATTGTATAATGATTGGACAAATAGAGATAGCTTATTAGTGAGCTTTCATGAGTTTAGCGATGACCTCAATAAAAATTTAATTGCCATGGATGAATTAGGCATTGATCTGAAAAATGTGAAACTATTTATTCCACCTTATGAATGGTGGAACGATTCTGTTGCTACTTGGACGCAGTGGCGCAGTATGCAATTATTTAGTTTTACTCCTGGAACTTTTACCAATGCAGATTATACCTGGCCTGAAATGGGTAAGCAATACCGATCGAATGAGTTTTTATTGAATAAGCTTGCTGAATTGATGCAACAGCCCAATAAATTGAATGGTTCAATTTTGTTAGTTCATGTAGGAACCGATCCGAGAAGAAAAGAGAAATTCTATCAAGAACTTCCTGCCATTATACAATTATTGCGAAAGAACCAGTTTCAAATTAAAAAGATAGATGAATTGATCGATTGAACTACCAGGCATCTTCACTAGTATCTGGTTTGGGTTGTTTGTATTTTTCTCTGGCCAATTTTTTTTCTATTTGCCTTTGAATGATAGCATCTGCTATTAGAATTGCTGCATTGGTATCAGTTCTGGTTTCCAATAAATACTTGATTTTGGCTTCATCTACATCAATTCGGTACAATGCATAAATCAATTTCTCAAAATTGTGTACAATTAAATAATTTACGGTATTGATCAATTCATCGCGGTTCAGCTGATCTACGGTTGTAATATCTAAATTGTATTCTATCATTTTTGTAAAGATTCAATATATTTAAGGTTCTAAAAGCGATTATATGAAAAAGGTATTGCTGGTATTTCAGTTATTTCTATTGGTTGGGTTAATAACTGCTCAAAAAAGTTCGACCAATCTGCCTGCTTATAAAAATACACAATTATCCATCAATCAGCGAATAGCTGATTTGCTAAAACGTATGACCATTCAAGAAAAAGCAGGTCAGCTCAATCAATTGAATGGCGGTGTATTTACTGGCCCTGCATTAAATGACCCAGGTCAAAAAGGAAAAGTGCAAATGGTACGTGATGGAAAAGTAGGTTCATTTCTTAATGTAACTGGGGCCAAAGAAACAAGAGCTATTCAGGAAGTTGCTGTAAAAGAAAGCCGAATGGGTATTCCTATTTTATTTGCTTTTGATGTAATTCATGGATATAAAACCATTTTTCCGATTCCTTTGGCAGAAGCCTGTAGTTGGGATTTGAAGCAGATGGAAATTAATTCTGCTATTTCAGCGAAAGAATCTTCAGCGGCAGGGTTGCACTGGACATTTGCTCCAATGGTAGATATCAGTACCGATCCAAGATGGGGGAGAGTAATGGAAGGAGCAGGAGAAGACACTTATTATGGTGGACTAGTTGCTGCAGCGCGTATCAAAGGATTACAAGGAAATTTAGATGATGCTGCACATATTATGGCATGCGTTAAGCATTTTGCCGCTTATGGTGCTGTTGAAGCTGGTAGAGAATACAATCATGTAGATGTTTCGAGAGTGGCTTTATGGAATAAATATTTGCCTACTTATAAGGCATCTGTTGATGCAGGTGCAGCTACTATCATGAACTCATTTAACGTAGTTGATGGTATACCTGCCAGTGCCAATTCCTTTTTGGTAGATGATGTGTTGAAAAAGCGTTGGGGCTTTAAAGGATTTGTAGTGAGTGATTGGGGTTCTTTTGGTGAATTAATCAATCATGGCTATGCAACTGATGATAAAGATGCTGCTATGAAAGCCTTACTGTCAGGAAGCATGATGGATATGGAATCGAAAGTGGTAGTAGAACATTTACCTGCCTTGGTTAAAGAGGGAAAAATCACCATGCAACAAGTAGATGAAGCAGTGGGTAAAATACTCTACTATAAATTCAAGTTAGGATTGTTTGAAGACCCTTATAAATTTTCTGATGAAGCAAGAGAAAAAGCTGTTTTATTTTCTCCAGAAAATAGGGCAGTGGCTTTAAAAGCAGCTCAAAGTTCTATTGTATTGTTGAAGAATAACAATCAAGTATTGCCGCTGAAAAAATCAGCTTCCAAAATTGCATTGGTTGGCTTGTACGCAAAAAGTAAAGAAGATATGTTTGATTTCTGGATAGCCAATGGTGATGCCAAAGATGCGGTGAGTATTTATGAAGGATTGCAAAATAAATTAGGCGCTGGATCAATCGATTATTCACAAGGATACAATGCAGATAATACAACGAGTGAAACATTGATCAATGAAGCAGTTAAATCTGCAAATAATGCTGATGTTGTGATTGCAACTATTGGCTTGAGCGGAAAACTGGGAGGGGAAGAAAGGTCATTGGCTAATATTAATATTCCAGAAGCTCAAATTCAATTATTAAAAGCTTTGCAAAAAACGGGTAAACCTATTGTTGTATTAGTAAACAGTGGTCGCCCGATGGTACTTACTCAAATTCAAGATCTAAGTACAGCAATTGTACAATGCTGGATACTCGGAACAGAAACTGGTAATGCTGTTGCGAATGTTTTAACAGGAGCATATAATCCTTCTGGAAAAACAGTAATGAGTTTCCCTTATGCTGTGGGACAAATACCTGTTTATTATAATCATTTCAATACGAATAGGCCTGCTCCAGATCCGGGTGATGGTGCTTGGAAATCTCGTTATCGTGATATTCCAAATCAGCCTTTGTATCCATTTGGATATGGCTTAAGCTATACAACATTTGCGTATAGTGGATTAAAGCTAAGTGCTTCTGCTATCGCAAAAACGGAATCAGTAAAAGTTAGCGTTAATGTTACCAATACAGGAAAAATGGATGGGGAAGAAGTGGTACAATTGTATATTAGAGATTTAACTGCTTCTATTGTAAGACCTGTAAAAGAATTAAAAGGGTTTCAAAAAATCAACTTAAAAGCGGGCGAATCTAAATCAGTTGAGTTTACATTGTCGGCTAAAGACTTGTCGTTTTATGATGCCAATGGTAAAACAATTGTAGAAGCTGGCAAGTTCAATGTATTTGTAGGTGGTGATTCAAAAAATACATTGATGAGTTCATTTGATTTGAAATAATCAATATTTTTCGATAACGCCCAATCCAAAAAGGGCAAAATCATATTTAGCTGGATCCTTTGGGTCCAGCTTTTTTAGGTAGGTAGTTAATTCTTCAGCCGCTTGCCAGTCGATTTGTTTTCTTTCCAATAAATTAAATCTTTTAGCAACCCTGGCAACATGCACATCTATCGGGCAGATCAATTGTGACGGATCAATTTTTTTCCAAATGCCAAAATCTACTCCTTGTTTATCTTTCCGTACCATCCATCGTAGGAACATGTTCAAACGCTTACAGGTAGAGCCTTTGGCGGGATTAGAAATATGTTTTTTGGTTCTGGCTGGGGCATCTTCCAAAGAAAAAAAATAATGATGAAACTGAACTAAGGCATCAAATACAGATGCTGGCTTATTGCCCTTTATTAAAAATGCTTCTTCTAAAGTAGTAAACTTTGAATAGTGTTGTCTGAAAAATTCAATACAGTACAATAAGTCCGTAGTATTAAAAGTTCTGTGTTTGAATCCTTCTAATGTTTTTAATTCTTCAGCAGAAGCATTCATGCAAAAATGATGCGGCTGCATTTGCATGAGTTGCATTAACTCATGGGACTTATTAATGATAGTGGTGCGATTGCCCCAAGCAAAAATAGCCGAAAAAAATCCGGCTATTTCTATGTCTTGTTTTTTTGAGAATAAATGTGGTATACAAATTGGGTCAGCAGCAATAAAGGAAACCTGATTGTATTGCTTTACTTTTTTATCAAAAAAATCAACCAATTTTTTATGGTCTTCATTCAACATTATCCTAATGCTTGGTTCAGGTCTGCAATTAGATCATCTGCATCTTCTACTCCAACACTTAATCTAATTAATGTATCGCTTAAACCATTGGCAATTCTTTTTTCTCTTGGTATAGAAGCGTGTGTCATAGATGCAGGATGATTAATCAAGCTTTCTACACCACCTAAACTTTCTGCTAAAGAAAACAAATGGGTTGATGATAAGACTTTCATTGCAGCATCCATGCTATCGTCTTTCAATTCAAAAGAAAGCATGCCACCAAAATCGCGCATTTGCTTCTTAGCAATTGCGTAATTGTGATGGTCTTCGAAACCACACCAATACACTTTTGCCACTTTAGGATGATTGCGCAACCAATGTGCAATGGCTCTCCCATTTTCGCAATGACGCTGCATACGCAAATGCAAGGTTTTGATGCCACGTAAAACCAAGAAGCAATCCATCGGTCCAGGCACTGCGCCACAACTCTTTTGTATAAAATACAATTGCTCCCTCAATTCTGCACTATTCATCATCAATGCACCTTGAATAACATCGGAATGTCCGCCCAAATATTTGGTAGCAGAATGCATAACAATATCCGCTCCCATGTCTAATGGGTTTTGTAAATATGGAGAGGCAAACGTATTGTCTACACATAGCAAGGCATTGCTCGCTTTTGCAATTGTAGCAACAGCAGCTATATCGGTAATATTCATGAGTGGATTGGTAGGCGTTTCAATCCAAATGAGTTTTGTTTTGCTACTAATCGCTTTTTGAATATTGTTTACATCAGTTGTATCTACATAAGTAAATACAATGCCCATTTTTTCATAGATCTTTGAGAATAAGCGAAAAGTACCACCATACATGTCGTTGGCTGCAATCACTTCATCTCCGGGTACCAATAATTTAATGACCGCATCTGTTGCAGCTACACCACTTCCAAATGCCAAACCATATTGACCATTCTCAATAGCAGCATATGCTTCTTCCAAGGCTTTTCGGGTAGGGTTCTGGCTTCTGGCATATTCAAAACCTTTGTTTACCCCAGGTGCTTCTTGCACATATGTTGATGTTTGATAAATGGGAGTCATAATGGCTCCTGTACTTGGATCTGGATTTGCACCAGCATGGATGTATTTAGTAGCAATTTTCATGGAAATGTATATTTTCTTGTAAAAGCAAATATACACTATTGCTTCTGTAGCGAT
>REAV01000108.1 GCA_004294465.1 Sphingobacteriia bacterium
TCAGAATCTTTGCTTGTGTCAATAACAAGAGAATTTATGAAAAAAATTACTCCTATTCATTGGCAATACCATAGAAATCGACGCAAGTAAAGCTGCATATTGTACCACTGCCGGGTATTAAATAAAAAACCTCCCGCAAAAGCAGGAGGTTTAAGTAGATGCTATTGGTAATTTAACCTAAATAGGCTTTTAATGCATTGCTATAACGTGCTTTTTGTAAGCGCTTAATAGCTCTTTCTTTAATTTGACGAATACGTTCTTTGGTAAGATCGTATTTCATACCAATTTGCTCGATGGTAACGCCATTTTCGCCATCTAATCCAAAATAGGCATTTACAATTTCGGCCTCACGTGGGCTTAATGATTTTAATACCCTGCGAATTTCTTCACGTAATGAGTCTTTCATCACATCGTCATCGGTATCATCACCACCTTCCAGCAAATCACCCATGGCTACATCTTCTGCTTCGTGCACAGGTGCATCCAGCGAAGTATGGCGGGTATTACTTTGGAAAATGTTGTTGATTTCGGTTTCGCTCATTTCCAGAATGTCTGCCAGTTCCTCGGTAGATGGTTCCCGCTCATGCTCCTGTTCAAATGCCATATAGGCTTTATTGGCTTTGTTGTAAGTACCAATTTTGTTTTGAGGTAAGCGAACCAATCTGCCTTGTTCGGCCAATGCCTGTAAAATAGACTGGCGAATCCACCATACAGCGTAAGAAATAAATTTGAAGCCCTTTGTCTCATCAAAGCGTTGTGCCGCCTTAATAAGGCCGAGATTTCCCTCGTTGATAAGATCACTTAGGCTAAGACCCTGATGTTGGTACTGCTTGGCAACAGATACCACAAAACGTAAATTGGCTTGCACCAATTTGTCAAGCGCTCTTTGATCACCCATTTTGATACGCTGTGCCAGTGTTGTTTCCTCTTCGGGAGTGATCATTGGAATTTTTGAAATTTCCTGCAGATACTTTTCTACGGCTTGCGAGTCACGATTGGTGATCTGTGTAGCGATTTTGAGTTGCCTCATATTGGATAATTACTATTTACTTGTTATTAAGACAGATTTTTGGTTGAAACAAATACCAACTAATTGTTATTCTTTATAAAAATAAAAATTAGCTGGCAAAAGTACTAATTTTTCTGCTAAGGTTTTAAGAATTGTGTAAAAATGACGCTTTGATGGTAATAAGTGTTATTTATACACTCCATTTTATACACTATTTCTTGTTTAAGCGGCTGTTTAACAAGTAGTTAATTCCAATTTCATTGTCAAAATTGCCCATAAAAACCACAACTCCTATGCAGCAGGCATTAACAATTCTTAGTCTATTCTGCTTAATTGTATAATTTTACGGCTATGAATGTGATGTATGGACATACCTCAACAAACCCGTTTGAAGAAGAAGATATTGCGGTATTAACAGAAGTACAGCTTCCGTTTAACCTTATTGTTTGGAATGATGAGATAAATACTTTTGATCATGTAATTGAAACGCTGATTGAAGTATGCGACCACACACCAGAACAGGCAGAACAGTGTACCCTTATCATTCATTTTAAAGGTAAATGCGCTGTAAAAAATGGTGATTACCAAACTTTAAAGCCTTTAAGGGAAGCCATTTCTGAAAGAGGAATTGGTGCCACTATAGAACAATCCAATTAATTTAATTTGCCCTCCGATTAAAGATAAACATGGCAATCCATATTTTAACAGAGCAGTTATGGTTCCCCCCGGTGGAAGATGCTGAAGAGGATGGGTTGTTAGCTGTAGGAGGCAACCTTTCCAAAGAACGCTTATTACTGGCTTATAAAAGTGGTATTTTCCCCTGGTTTGAAGAAAAAATTCCTATGTGGTGGTGCCCCGATCCACGTTTTGTTTTATACCCACAGCACCTTAAAGTAAGCAAAAGCATGCAGCAATTATTTAAAAAGCAGGCTTTTGATTTTCGGATTAATACTGCATTTTCTGCAGTAATTCAACATTGTAAATCTATATTTAGACCTGGCCAATATGGCACCTGGATTACAAAGGAGGTTGAAAACGCATACAATGACTTACACAAAGCTGGCTATGCGCATAGTGCCGAAGTTTGGCAAAATAACGAACTGCTGGGTGGCTTATATGGTATAAAAATGGGCAATATATTTTTTGGAGAAAGTATGTTTAGCCTGGTAAGCGATGCCAGCAAATACGCATTTATTAGCTATGTAAATCAATTGGTTACTGAAGGGATACAGTTAATAGATTGTCAGGTATATACCCCTCATTTGGAAAGCCTGGGGGCTACTATGATAAGCCGGGAATATTTTATGCTTTTATTGGATAAATACATTTTGTAAGTCACCTGTAGTTATTTATGGCATCGCCGCTTGCCACGCTCGGTTCGGGGTTCCGGGTTCATGGCAGCATGCAGCACCCATTATGTTTATTACCATTACTGCTGCTTTATCTTCCTGCCGTACAAGAGTGCGACGCAAGTAAAGCAGATATAGCATCCGCTGCCGGGCAAATAACTTATTTACAACCTTCTTTTCTGCGGGTATCAATCAAATATTGAATTTTCCAGCTGCCATTTATTTTTACCAATTGATAGGAATCTACCCCGCAATGGCTAAACTGGCCTTTATAATAGAACTGATAGGGGGTCCAGGCAATAGCCAGGTTATCATCAATTTTTATAAGATCAAAAGTGATACGCTCATCTGCAGCATCTTTGGGTAGCTGACTAATTTTTTTTGCAAAATCTTTAACTGATTCGTTTTCAATAGTTACATTCCCATTTTTTACTGCCACACCTTGCAAAATGGCACTATCTGCAAAGCATTGCATCAAAGTATTACCATCGCCAGCTTTCATGGCAGCAAACATGGTATTGATCACTGCTTTTACCGATTCTTCGTCGGATTGTGCTTTTGATATTACTGAGAATACCAGCATAAACGAGCATAAGCAAATAACAATTTTTGGCATACCTTAATTTTTATTGAAATTAATTAGTTTACATACAGTAACACAACCGCTCATAAAAAAAGCCGCTAAATAAATGTAGCGGCTTTTAAGTACATAAAAATAAATTATCGCATATAACCTAATATTTTAAGCATACTTTGTGCAGTTTGCTCTTTGGCATATACCCAATCTACCAGTTTGCCGGTTTTGTCGTGGCCAACTATAATATGTTGAGGAGATGGAATAAGACAGTGTTTAATACCTCCATACCCGCTAATCTGATCCTGATAAGCCCCCGTATGAAAGAAACCTACATAAAGCGTTTCTTTGTCGTTGGCAGTGGAGTAACCATTGGGCTGTTGACCGTTTAACCCTCCGGACTCGGTGGTTAATTTTGGCAAAAACACTTCGTTAATATGTTCTTCTGAATCGTAATAATCATGGCTATCGCAGGTAATGCCTCCCAGCACCACACGTTGATATTCGTTCCCCCACTTATTTATGGGCAGCATTAAGAATTTTTCGCCAATTCCCCAGGTATCAGGAAGGGTGGTAATAAATGATGAATCAATCATATACCATATTTCCCTGTCGTTCTGTACTTTTTGGCCAATTACACTGTAAATATGGGCCATGCTCTCCCCTACGGTAAAGCTGCCAAATTCAGTATAAATATTGGGCATAGGTACATTGGCTCTTTTACAACCCTTCTTTATATTACCTACAATTTCATTAATCATAAACTGGTAATCGTATTCAAAACCCAGTGAATGTTTTATGGGGAAACCGCCACCAATATTAATAGAATCCAGCTCAGGACAAATCTTTTTTAGCTGGCAATAGAGGTTAATAATTTTATTTAATTCACTCCAGTAATAAATATCATCCTTAATACCCTTATTAAGAAAAATATGCAGCATTTTTAGCTGAAACTTATGTTCAAAACCTTCAATCTGGTCTACATAAAACTCCAGAATATCTTTTGCCCTGATACCTAAACGGGAGGTATAAAAAGGAAAGTTGGGTTCTTCTTCTGCAGCAATACGAATACCTAATTTAAAGGGTTGTTTAACACTTCTTTTATAGGCTTCCAGTTCCTGAATATTATCCAGAATAGGAATAACATTTTTAAAGCCGGTATTAATCAGTTTTGCAATGCGGGAGGTATAGCTTTTTTGCTTGTAGCCATTACAAATGATAAATGTATCTTTTGTAATCTTACGGCGCTGATACAGTTTATTGATTATTTCAATATCGTAAGCATAAGAGGTTTCCAGGTGAATCTCATGCTTTAATGCCTCTTCTACTATGAATGAGAAATGTGAGCTTTTAGTACAGTAACAATAAAAATATTTACCCTCATATTTATGCTTTTTAAAGGCATTGGCAAACATCGTTTTTGCCTTATTTATTTGCTTACCAATTTTGGGCAAATAAGTAAGCTTCATGGGAGTGCCATATTTCTCAATCAGATCTTTTAAATTCAGGTCGTTGAATTCAAGGTATCCATTGTCTCCCAAATCAAAACCATCCTGGGGGAAGTGAAATGTTTGTTTCACCAGACCGGTATAGGTATTATTCATTCTTTACGAAGGCATTTTTTGAATAAAAAAATTTTTGCAAAAGTAGCTTATTGCAATAATAATAGCAGAAAAAAAAGCAAGTCTATAGCTTTCTACATAAAATAACATAATTCCTTAATGCACAGCTATTCACAATAATTGAATAGCACCATTATACATGATTGCCAAAGACTTATATAACGACCTAAAGACATAAAAAAAGCCGGACACATCGTATCCGGCTCTTTACATCAAAGATTATTAAAACTATTTTACTGAATTAACCAATGCAGTAAAGCTGGTAGGCTCATTCATAGCCAAATCAGCAAGCATTTTACGGTTAACTTCAATACCTTTTTTGTTTAGTTTATCAATAAACTCGCTATAAGTCATTCCTTCATTTCTTACAGCAGCGTTAATACGTGCAATCCACAACTGGCGGTATTCACGTTTTTTCAACTTACGGCCAACATAGCTGTAAGTCATACCTTTTTCTACAATATTCTTGGCAACGGTATAAACGTTTTTACGTTTACCATAATAACCTTTGGCCTGGTTAAGTATCTTTTTTCTTCTGGCCCTTGATGCTACGGCATTTTTTGAACGAGGCATAGTTAATTTTTTTAAATTCCGGTATGGGTGGCGTTTACTACCTTTTCCGAAATGATTTGTAAATTAATGTTAATCAATTTCTTTCAGGAAAGTGGTTTATTTTAAACGTAATAAACGCATTACAAAATCCTTATTTGGCGCTGCAACGCTACCTTTAATACGCATGGCACGTTTACGCTTTTTAGATTTTTTGGTAAGAATGTGACGTTTAAATGCTTTCTGAAAGGTGATTTCTCCTGTTCCTGTCACCTTAAAACGCTTCTTGGCGCTTGAGTTTGTTTTAACTTTTGGCATTATATA
>REAV01000109.1 GCA_004294465.1 Sphingobacteriia bacterium
AAATGAAGCAGGAAAAGTATTGAGCAATCATTTTGGCGATGATTATATTGAATTGATAGGAGCTGCTTTTCAACTGGCACGTATCGTTAATCATCACCAAGGCTTTTCAATGATCGATGCCGCATCTAAACAATATCAATGGTCAATTGATCAAAAAGCGGTTGCCTCAATTTGGGTAAACGGATGCATTATTCGTTCTGTATTAATGGAAGATGTAGCTGCTCATTTGGAGCCTGGGACTGCGATTCTTGATATGGCTTTTTATAAAGACTTTATAAAAAATCAGCAAAACGCTTTAGCGAAATTAGTTGCATTGGCTATCAATAATGGATTAGCCGTTCCAGCATTAGGGGCGGCCATACAATTTATCAATGGCTATTTTTCAGAAGATTCACCCATGAATATTATTCAGGCACAGCGCGATTATTTTGGTGCACATAAAGTGGTTTTAAAAACCGACCCTCAACAAAATCAGGTACATATTCCCTGGAAATAATTTTCTTAGATAAAGAATTGATTGAGTAATAGCACTCCAATTAAGCCCACTATAGAAACAATTGTTTCCATTAAAGACCAGGTTTTCAATGTTTCCTTTACTGATAAATTAAAGTATGATTTAAACATCCAAAAACCAGAATCGTTGATATGCGAGAACATCAAACTGCCTGCTCCAATGGCCAGTACCATTAAATTAGCATCAAATGAAACCGAATGTAATAAGGGGGCAATAATACCTGCCGCAGTCAAAGCTGCTACAGTGGCTGATCCAATACAAACCCTGATGGTAGCAGCTATCAGCCAACCTAAAATCAACGGATTCATATCCATATGATTAAAAGCCATTCCCAATTCCTTACTAATTCCACTATCAATCAATACTTGTTTTAGTGCGCCTGCGCCTGCAATAATTAATAGGATAGGTGATATATCCTGAATGGCATCAGTGAAGTATTGCATTATTTTTTTGATAGAAACTTTGCGTGCAATACCTAATGAAAAAAAAGAAAATAACAATGAAACCAATAATACTATAGAAGGGTCGCCCCAAAAAGCGATGGATGGATAATCCGCAGGGTTCTTGATATTATATTGTAGCAATGAAAAAAAACTGATTAATAAAACAGGCAGTAAAGCAGCAATAAAACTGATCCATTTTCCGGGCAATGATGAAGTTTCAATAACAGGTTGAACAAAAATGGGTAATGGTGTTGCTTTTACGTTTTTAATTGTTTGGGCAAATAAGGGGCCTGCAATAATTACTGTTGGAATTGCAATGAGTAAACCATAAAAAAGTACTTTTCCCGTTTCGGCATTGAGTTGAGCGGTAATGGCCACTGGTGAAGGATGCGGTGGAAGAAAGCCATGTGTTACTGATAGTGCAGCCAGCATCGGAATGGCAATATAAATGATGGGCAGTTTAGTGGAATAGGTCAGAGAAAAAACCAGTGGCACCAATAAGATAAAACCAACATTGTAAAACAATGGAATACCTACAATAAATCCGGTGATCATCATGGCCCATTGCAATTTTTTTTTTTTTTTTTTTTTAATAAGACTATTGGCTATTTGCTGGGCAGCACCAGATTCAGCAATTAATTTTCCGAGCATTCCGCCCAGACCAATGGTTAATAACAGGTCTCCCATGAGCTGGCCGATACCATTTTTTACAGAGCTAACCAGCGTTTGAGGAGGAATACCAAGCCACCATCCTGCAATTAATGCCACCAAAATAAATGATAGGAAGGGGTGCAATTTCACCACCCCTATTAATAGTAATAAAAGAAAAAGTAAAACAATAATGGTTAGCAGAAGCATAATTATGAAGTTAAGATTATCTTCATAAAATGGAAACAATTCCTTCTAAAGATCCATTGCATGGAAAAACACTAGAATCGATCCTAACCTATTTGGTTCACCATTTCGGTTGGGAAGATCTGGCTCGTATGATCAATATCAATTGTTTTAAATCTAATCCGAGTATAAAATCCAGTCTTACTTTTTTGCGCAAAACACCCTGGGCCAGAAAAAAAGTAGAGGATCTGTACATCAGTACTTTATAACCCATTAAACTTCAATGAGACTGGTTGTGTTAATGATGTCTTTTAATGCATCTGTTAGTTTGTCCAAATCTGACTGTGTATTGAATGCCTGAATAGAATATCGCAGATACACTTTATCGGCATGAGGCATTACCGGAATTTCTATTTTGTATTTTTCAAATAAACAATCTTTTAATACAACAGGAGAAGCGGTTTTGATAGGTATGCTAAACAATTGCACAATAAAATCATCATGAATAGGAGCCAATGGTTCCGCTTTCAATAATTTGCAAAAAGGCAAAGCGTTTTCATGAACTATTTTTCTACATTCTTTAGCAACTTCAGGCCAATGATTTTTTTCCATAAAATCAATGACTGTTGGTACGGTACAAAACGCCGAGAAATCTCTGGTGCCTTGGGTTTGATGATAATCCAAAAAACGAGAATGAGATGGGGTAGTGCTATTATAGCCCCAGCTGATCACCAAAGGATCAAATTGATTTTGCAATTCTCTTCTGACATATAAAAACGTACAACCCTTTGGAGCCATCATCCATTTATGACAAGCGCCAGTATAAATATCTGCATCCAGCGTGCTCAAATTTAATGGAACCTGACCTGGAGCATGTGCGCCATCCACAAAACTTATAATGCCCATTTGTTTTGCCTTTGCACAAATTTCTTCTACCGGAAAGCGAAGTCCTGTAGAACTGGTAATATGGCTGATGAAAATCATTTTCGTTTTTTCAGTAACGCCTTTGAAAAATTCCTCCATGAATGCCTGCTTTGAAATAATCGGCAGGCTAACTTTTTGTCTGATATATTTTGCTCCAGCTTTATCGCAATAGTATTGAATTGTTCTGTCGCAGGCGCCATATTCTAAATCGGTAGTTAGAATTTCATCTCCCGGTGCTAAAGCAAAACTTTTGGCAATCAAGTTTACTGCATGCGATGGGTTGACCATAAAAACCAAATCATCTTCATGGCAGTTGAGGTATTTTCCTAATGCAATGCGGGAATCTTTAAGGTATTGCATGCCAGTTTTTACAATGAACTGAACAGGTTCTTGTTCCAGTTCTAATTGGTATTGTTGATAACGATCAAAAATGGGTTTGGGGCAAGCGCCAAAAGATCCAAAATTGAGAAAGGTGGTATCTTTTCTTAAAAGAAATTGCAAACGTAATGCTTCTGTAATCATAGGTTAAAACTAGATAAATTATTGTTTATGTAAGCTTCTCCAAGTAATCATTGCGCCAACTAAATCTGCGGCACCAAAAATGATTAACATTGGTGATACCAATTTTAAACTTGCGAAAATGGCAAAAGATCCAAAAACCAAAATTCTGGTGGGGACGGTATGTTTTATAAATGCAGTATTGTTTTCTGCTCCAGCCCTATGATAATAATAGCCTAAGCATAAGGCCAATACTCCAGTTACCCTTATCCATACTTCATTGGTTTCGGGAATTTGTATGGTGCTCAATAAAAAATTGGGCATAAAAATGAGGGAGGCACCTACTACATAAAGATAAAATCCAAAATAGTAAATAGATTTTGAGGCTGCATTCATAATGACAATTTTTATTGGTGTGTAATATTTGCGACAAAAGGTACGAAAGTTTAATTATTAGTTTATTTTTAATGCCAATGTATACAATACTAGATGGAATTTTTAGCAATTAATGAAATCACCAAAATAGAGCAGGGTAGGGCAATTGTTCAACCAATAAGTTTCAGGCAAGAAAAACTGGAACGAATTGGTATTGCTGGTGAAACAGGCTCTGGCAAGAGTACTTTATTGAAAATGATTGCTGGGCTGGTTCAGCCAGATGGAGGCGAAGTGTTTTTTAATGAAGAAAAAGTATTGGGTCCTTTAGAACAATTATTACCTGGGCATCCAAAAATCGGATACCTCTCACAGCATTTTGAATTAAGGAATAATTATCGTGTTGAAGAACTATTGGCTATGTCTAATCGGTTAAGCGATGAAGATGCGGCCATTGTGTATGCTATTTGTCAGATCGATCATTTGATGAAAAGAAAGAACGATGAAATTTCTGGTGGAGAGAAACAACGCATTGCTTTGGCTAAAGTATTAATCACCGCCCCAGCACTTTTATTTTTGGATGAGCCATTTTCTAATCTGGATAGAGTGCATAAGCAAATCATTCAATCGGTGATCGATGATATTTGTACACAGCTTAAAATTACCTGTATTTTAGTTTCACACGATGCAACCGATTTGTTGTATTGGGCAGATCGTTTGTTGATCATGAAAGATGGAAAAATTATTCAGGATGGCAGCCCTAAGCAATTGTATTTTCATCCGGCAAATGAATATGTAGCCGCTTTATTAGGGGAATATAATTTAGTGGATACTGCACTTCATCCTGCATTTGAACAATTATTTGGGGAAGGCGTAAGAGGTAAAAAAGCCATGGTTCGCCCAGAACAATTTTCTATTAATAAAGATGATGCTGGTTTAACTGGCATTGTTAAACGAGTATTGTTTTTTGGAAGTTATTATATTATCGAAGTATTGTCTGATGGACTGATCATTAAAGTACGCACAGCTGCATTCCAGTTTTATACGGGAGATAAAGTGTTTATTCAACTCTCAGCATAATTGAATCTATTTTACATTCTTTCCAAAAAAATCAATGGTTCTCTGCCAGGCTAATTTTGCTGCAGCTTCATTATACCTTGTTGGTGCTGTATCGTTGTGGAATGCATGATTTACGCCTTCGTAAACATATACTTCATAAGTAATATTGTTGGCTTTTAATGCAGCTTCATATGCAGGGATGCCTTCGTTTACCCTGGTATCTAATCCTCCATAATGTAATTGAACAGCCGCTTTAATATTGGCTACTTTTGCTGCTTCTGGTTGTCTTCCATAAAATGCAACAGCCGCTTTTAAATTAGGAACTTCCACCGCTAAACTATTGGCCATTGCACCACCCCAGCAGAATCCAACGCAACCAAATTTTCCATTAGAGTCTTTTCTGGTTAATGCATAATCAAAAGCTAATTTAAAATTTTGAATATTTTCATCGGGCTTTAATGTGCTGAACTTGGCTCTTATTTCGTCATCATTTTTAGGAAGTTCTCCTATTGGAGATAAAATGTTTGGAGCGATCGCTAAATAACCTGCTTGTGCTGCTCTTCTGGCAACATCTTCTATATGAGGATTCAACCCTCTGTTCTCATGAATAATTACAATGGTTGGATATTTTTTATTGGCTTTAGGGCGAGCAATATAAGCGGTCATTTCTCCATTCACGCCTGCATATTTTCCGTACTCGGTAAACAAATCATCATCAGGTGTAATGGCAGCATGTTGTGCATTCACTTCTATTA
>REAV01000110.1 GCA_004294465.1 Sphingobacteriia bacterium
TATTTTAAAGAAGCACTGGAACATCCTTCATTGGATAAAGACATCAAAGCCCAGACCAATGCGTTAATTGAAAAACTGAAAACCGAAGGTCATATAGTTGAATCAGTTGATTTTGAATTGCTAGAATATGTAGTACCCACTTATTATGTTTTAACTACAGCCGAAGCATCCAGTAATTTATCTAGGTTTGATGGAGTAAAATATGGACATAGAACAAAACAACCAAACATTGATCTTACTGCCATGTACAAAGCATCGCGCAGCAAAGGGTTTGGCGAAGAAGTAAAAAGAAGAATATTATTGGGCACATTTGTGTTGAGTGAAGGCTACTTTGATGCTTATTTTACGAAGGCCCAACAAGTAAGAAGATTATTGAAAAACAAAACAGATGAATTATTTGCTCAATACGATGCAATCATCTCTCCTACTGTTCCTTCACCCGCTTTTAAAATTGGCGAAAAGTCAACGGATCCTATTGAAATGTTTTTAGGGGATATATATACAGTTTATCCAAATCTGGTTGGGATCCCAGCCATCTCCATTCCACTATTTACGCATCCGAATGGAATGCCTTTTGGATTGCAGATCATGACCAAACATTTTGCAGAAACGACTCTATTGCAAATTTCCAGTTACTTGCTACAACTTAAACAATAGCATATGAACGGAACAATTCAATATGCAAATAGATTGTTGCGAAATAAAATTTTACTTCTGTTTTTTATTTTTGGCTCACCATTCATTTTTACAGAAACCATTTCTGCACAAACCATTTCAAGCCAACCCACTCCAACTAAAACAGATTCAACAATAGATAAATACGGTTTCAAATCTTTGTTTAAAGGGTCATTTAATGCTTCTAAGCCTTATGTTTCTCAACTCAATCCCAGAGCAGTTTCATTTGTACAGGATTATATAAAAAAACAAGGAAAGGAATTACAGAGAATGAAAGGCTGGGGCAAACCTTATTTTGACTTATACGATCAAATCCTTACCCAGTATGGCATTCCGAAGGAGATGAAATATTTGAGTGTGATCGAAAGTCATTTGAGCTCTGGTCTTGTTTCCTGGGCGGGCGCAGTGGGCCCCTGGCAAATAATGCCCTATGAAGCCACCCGATTTGGTTTGAGTTTACAACCAAAAGACGAAAGAACAGATTACTATAAGAGTACAGTGGTGGCAGCAAAATTGATGAAAGAATTATTCACTGAATTTCAGGATTGGTTACTGGTAGTGGCAGCATATAATGGTGGACCAGGAAGAGTAAGGCAATGCATCAGAAAAGCGAACAGCAATAATTTTTGGGATCTTCAATATTATCTTCCTGAAGAAACACGTAATCATGTAAAAAAATTTATAGGCACACATTATATTATGGAAGGTCAGGGAGGATTTACTACCATGACAGCTCAGGAAATAAAATTACAAAAAGCAAATACGCCTTTAGAAGAAAGCAGTTTAGCAAAAGAGACAATTGAAAATACAACTGTTGTTGAAATAAGCGGACGTTACAATTCTTTGATCGTAGCCAATGGATTAATGATCAATATCCAACAATTCAATCAATGGAATCCTGGCTTTGATAAAACTTTAGCTGAAGGAAAAAAATTCAATCTTCGAATC
Organism: Sphingobacteriia bacterium; assembly: GCA_004294465.1. Taxonomy (GTDB): domain Bacteria; phylum Bacteroidota; class Bacteroidia; order Chitinophagales; family Chitinophagaceae; genus Sediminibacterium. The sequence goes on from REAV01000110.1 coordinate 1,624, forward strand.
CCTATAGATAAAAAAGAGCTATTTGAAGCGACGAAGCAGCAACTGCTAGCAACATCGGTGCGAACACTATTAGAAGGGAACAATCCAATCAAGTAACGATCAGTTAACTACTTTATCGGCACAGCAACTACTTGCAAAAGCTTCTGGCTTGGCTTTAAACGCAAAACCCATTCCAAGAATATAGCCCATGGCTTCTCTTAATGCGTCGTTGCTTTTAAATTGTGGATTGGTATTGATATCGGCATGTACTTCCATTTCTACATGATACTCAATAAACAGATTGCATAGTTCGTAGGCAATTTCAATGCTCTTTGCCACTTCTACCAACATCCTTTCTTTGATATGGTATTGCTGTTTAGTTTTTTCATTGTGGATGTACATGAATCCACCATTGTGTTCCCGCAGAAAAACAATCACTGTAGCAAACTCAGTATCGGCGCCTTTCACCTGGCTATCGGTACCAATACAAACTTTCAATTTTGTTCCTGCTGATGCTTCTTTTTTGATGGCTTCTTCCACTGCATCTTTAATCGGAAGTACAATGTTTTCGCCATTGAATTTTCTCCAACGCATAAAATAGGGTTTTTGTAAGTTACTAATGAATTGTACTTATACCATCAAAACGGTATGATCTTATTATTAACAGTAGTGGAAAAGCCAAAAAGCAGCAATATTGTCAGAAATTGAAAAATAGTACGGATATTGAATAAGAATCCAGGACAGCAACATAAACCGATACAATGAAATTACTGCTACAATACCTCAAGCCTTATAAATGGTTAATCGCTTTGGCCCTATTATTGGCTGCCATTAACCAGTCTTTCTCCATGTTGGATCCTTACTTTTTTGGAAAGTTACTTGACCAATATGGGATGCATCCTTTGAATACAGGTTACTTCAATGAGAAGAAACAATTCATTGCAACCGGTGAAAGAACTGAATCGGAATTCATCTGGGGGGTGATGGGATTTTTAGGCATACTTATTAGCGTGGCCATGATCTCTAGGATTGCTAAAGCATTCCAGGATTATTTCAGCAATGTAATTGTACAAAAATTTGGGGCTAAGATTTTTACTGATGGATTGCAACACTCCATGCAAATGCCCTATCAGGAATTTGAAGACCAAAGAAGTGGAGAAACATTGTCCATTTTATCTAAAGTAAGAACCGATACCGAAAAATTCATTATTGCATTTATCAATGTGCTATTTAGTATTTTGGTAGGAATTGTTTTTATATCTGTCTACTCCTTCAAATTGCATTGGTCCATCATGCCGATTTATGCAACAGGTATTGTGTTCTTATCATTGCTTACCAGTTTTTTGAGCAAGAAAATTAAAACAATTCAAAAAGTAATTGTAAAAGAAACCACTACTCTTGCAGGTACAACCACAGAGAGTCTGAGAAATATTGAATTGGTAAAAAGCCTGGGATTAACAGAACAGGAGATCGACCGATTGAATAAAAATACCTACAAAATTTTGGGGCTCGAATTAAGAAAAGTAAAAAGCATTCGTTCATTGAGTTTTGTTCAAGGCACATTTGTGAATTTATTGCGTCAGATTATTATGTTCACTTTATTGTGGTTGGTATTCCAAGGTAAACTTACTGCTGGAGAAGTAATGACGTTGACCTTCTATTCATTTTTCATTTTTGGCCCATTACAAGAAATTGGAAATATTATTCTATCGTATAGAGAGGCAGAAGCATCACTCAATAATTTTCATAACTTAATGATGAAGCCTTCCGAGCCAAAACCATTGTATCCGCACCATATAGGAAACATAGATACATTGTCTTTTAAAAATATCATCTTCAAACATCAATCAGCCCAATACAATGCATTGGATGGAATAAGTTTTGAAGCAAAAAAAGGAGAGACAATTGCTTTTGTAGGACCATCGGGTGCAGGCAAGAGCACTTTGGTAAAACTCTTAGTGGGCTTGTATCAACCGAAAGAAGGAAATATTATTTACAATGGTGTAGACGGCCATGATATTAATTTTGATGAACTAAGAAATCAAATAGGCTTTGTTACACAAGACACCCAATTATTTGCGGGTACTATTAGGGAGAACCTTTTATTTGTAAAACCTGGTGCTACAGAAAAGGATGTAAAAGATGCATTGCACAAAGCAAGTTGTGATAATTTATTAGCGAAAGCCGATAATGGAATTGATTCAATGATCGGAGAAGGGGGATTAAAATTAAGTGGTGGCGAAAAACAAAGATTATCCATTGCAAGAGCATTGATCAGACATCCGCAATTATTGATTTTCGACGAAGCAACATCTGCACTGGATAGTATTACCGAAGAAGAAATTACCAATACCATCAGAAATATCTCCGCCCAAAAAGAACAGATCACTGTGATGATTGCACATAGATTGAGTACCATCATGCACGCCGACAGAATTTATGTATTAGAAAAAGGGCAAGTAGTGGAAACAGGCAGTCATGCCGAACTATTGGTAGATAAAGGATTGTATTATGCCATGTGGCGTCAACAAATTGGAGAGCGAAAAGCAATGGCAATGGGATAGCAACCTAGTCCTTTTCGAATTTCTTTTTGATGTATTCCATTACAGAAGGGTCATCTAATCCTTCAATATCACTTAGTTCCAATTCAATTGCTTTGGTGCTTAATTGAATTTCTAATAATGAAAGTGCTAAAGATGCAGCAAAAATAAAAAGGCTTAAAGCAAATACCCAATGTGCCAATATCATCCATTCGTTGTAAATAAAATACATACAAAGAATACTGCTTAAAAAAGTAAGTACTCCCAATGCCTGCATATTTTTAATGAGCTTTAAACGATAACGTAGATTTCTGATCTGCGCATGAATGATAGGTCTATTCTCATGCCCTTCGTATTTATCGTGTAATGATCTTACGCGGTTAGACAATGCCAGGAAACGATTGGTATAAGCGAGCATAATCAAACTGATGGCCGGAAAAAGCAGTGCAGGAGTATTGATGGTTATATCCATAATTCAATTAATTATAAGCAAGTTAGTAATAAACTTGTATGATTTTAACAAAGAAGCTCCCGTCCACAGACCAGGAGCCTCTTGCTTGTTTGCTTGCTTATAACAATCAGACGTCACGGACGGATTCGAACCGTCGTTGAAGGTTTTGCAGACCTCTGCCTTTCCACTCGGCCACGCGACTATATTTTATGTATACCGATAAATCAGGTGCACATATCTGTTTTGTAAGGATTTATAGAAAAGAATACTAGCAAACAAAATGATCAGGATAGTTACCAGTAAATAGAAGCTTGGATAAAATAAATAAATAAATATGCTTAATAAGCCAAGCCTGGCAAAATCCAGGTAAAACACCCATTGCTTTTGCTCCATCATTGCACCGGTACTGATTACACTGGTGATAATAAATATTGCAGCAATATATAATTGTATGGAGTGCAAATATTTTTCAAACAGGATAATTACAAATAAGGTAACAAGTGTTATTAATGTTTGAATTCCTATAAAATTTTGCAAAACGGAATGATCCTTTAAAGGCTCTTTTCTGCTCAACAATTTTCTTTCCAATAATAATCTGATTCTTGGATCAATATCATCAGGCTTACCAAAAATCATTCTCAATTTTGCATTTAAACCCTTTGCATATTTAACTGCAACAATCATTTCCAATAAAAAATGAAAATGTTGCCAGAGAAAACTATGGCTTTTTAAAGGCGATGTTAAACCATAAACAGGGGTTTCTTCTTCTTCCACAAATGTTCCAAAAAGCTTATC
>REAV01000111.1 GCA_004294465.1 Sphingobacteriia bacterium
AGTAAAAGACATTAAATGAAACGGATAATTCAGTTTATTTTTTTATTTACAACAGCTGTTTTTTTCTCTCCAATAGTAAAAGCGCAACAATTGACCAATGTATTTGTTAGTCAAGATGGAAGGGCTTCTTATCGTTTTGCTATCAATAATATTTATTTAGAGTTAACAGATAAAGGGAAATTATTGGAAATTAAAACTGATGCCAATGGAACGATTGTGTACAGTGTTTCAAAGAGAGTGGAACAGATTGGAGATGTAAAAATCGGGTTTAATTACCAGGGGCTGGTAAATACAATCGGAACAGCTTCTGTTTTGTATGATTTCTCAGGTAGGGTAGATCGAATTGGGAATATTGCATTTCGATATAATTATAATGGATATTTATCTGAATTAGGTAGTCAAAAAGTGATGTACAATACAGATAATCGAATAGATCAATTTGATCAATTTAAAATAACCTATAACTATAATAAATTGGTGCAACGAATAGATGATAGTAAAGGATTGATTGTGTTGCAATTAAATTATGATAAGTAAAAATAGAACTATGAATTACCAAAACCCAACTGAGCAAGGTTACTATGGTCAATTCGGGGGTGCTTATATTCCTGAAATGTTACACGGAAATGTAGCTGAATTACATCAGCAATATCTTTCGATCATGAAGGAGCCTACTTTTATTAAAGAGTTTAAATTGTTATTAAAAGATTATGTTGGAAGACCAACCCCATTGTTTTATGCAGAAAGATTAAGTGCCGAGTTCAATACTAACATTTATTTAAAACGAGAAGACCTTTGTCATACAGGAGCACATAAAATTAATAACACTATTGGACAAATTTTGCTGGCCAGAAGATTAGGAAAAACCCGCATCATAGCCGAAACAGGTGCAGGTCAGCATGGAGTTGCTACAGCAACCGTATGTGCGCTGAAAGGAATGGAATGTATTGTTTATATGGGGGAGAAAGATATTGAAAGGCAAGCACCTAACGTTGCCAGAATGAAAATGCTGGGAGCAAAAGTAATTCCTGCAACCAGTGGAAGTAAAACATTAAAAGACGCCACCAATGAAGCAATACGTGATTGGATCAATCATCCAAACGACACGCATTATATTATCGGAAGTGTTGTAGGACCTCATCCTTATCCTGATATGGTGGCCCGTTTTCAAAGTATCATCAGTGAAGAAATTCGAATACAATTGAATGCAAAAACCGGATCAGAATTGCCTACTCATGTTATTGCTTGTGTAGGAGGTGGAAGCAATGCTGCTGGAGCTTTCTATCATTATTTGAATGAACCAACTGTTCAGTTAGTTGCAGTAGAAGCGGCAGGACATGGGGTGAATAGTGGAATGAGCGCAGCTACAACTCAATTGGGCAAACCTGGAATTTTACATGGCAGTAAAAGTTTGGTCATGCAAACTGAAGATGGTCAAGTGGTAGAGCCACATAGTATTTCTGCAGGATTGGATTATCCAGGAGTTGGACCATTGCATGCCAATTTATTTCAGTCTGGCAGAGGAGTTTTTTTAAGTGCTACTGATGATGAAGCTATGGAAGCTGCATTTCATGTCAGTAAAACGGAAGGAATTATTCCCGCTTTAGAAACTGCACATGCGTTTGCAGTTTTAGGTAAAATGAATTTAAAACCATCTGATGTGGTAGTAATTTGTTTAAGTGGAAGAGGGGATAAAGATCTTTCCACTTATATGATGGCCATGAATGAAGGTTTGTATTAATAAAATGTCAATTGAATGAGCAGACTTCAGAAAATATTTGAACTCAAGAAGCAAAATGTATTAAATGTTTATTTCACTGCAGGTTATCCTGCATTAAATGATACATTAACTATTATGGAGTCTTTGGCATCTAATGGAGCGGATATTATAGAAATAGGAATGCCTTATTCCGATCCATTAGCTGACGGACCTGTCATTCAAGAGAGTAGCAGTAAAGCTTTATTGAATGGGATGAACATGAAATTATTGTTTAAACAATTAGCTGATTGCCGTAAAAATGTTTTGTTGGCCAATACTGGAATTGTGTTGATGGGGTATATGAACCCTGTTATGCAATATGGATTTGAACAATTTTGTGCCGATGCTGCATCAGTAGGTGTAGATGGGTTGATCTTGCCTGATTTGCCTGAGTTTGAGTTTGAACATGAATATGGAGCGATCATTCGTAAATATGGATTGAATTTTATATTCCTGGTTACTCCAGAAACTTCATCTGAACGAATTAAACATTTAGATCAATTAAGTGAAGGGTTTTTATACGCCGTAAGTGCATCTGCAACAACGGGTGGTGCAACTAATTTTGAAATGGTTGAAAAATATTTACTTCGACTTCAGTCAATGAAACTGAAGAATCCATTAATGGTTGGTTTTGGTATTAAGGACAAAGAGAGTTTTGATGCAGCATGTAAAAATGCCAATGGTGCCATTATAGGTTCTGCTTATATTAAAGAATTAGGAAAAATGAATGATATTGCTTTAACTACTCAACAGTTTTTGAAACCAATCATTGGAAATTAAAAAGGATAAATGAAATTGGTCATCATAAAATACAATGCAGGGAATATTCAATCGGTTCTCTATGCTTTAGAACGAATTGGAACCACAGCATTGGTTACCGACTCCCCAGATGAAATTTTGGGTGCAGATAAAGTAATTTTTCCTGGTGTGGGAGAAGCAAGTACAGCTATGCAATATCTGCAAGAAAGAAAATTAGATCAATTAATTATACAGTTAAAACAACCTGTTTTGGGCATCTGTTTAGGTATGCAATTGATGTGTAAGCACAGCGAAGAGAACGATACAAAATGTTTAGGTATTTTTAATTCCAGTGTAAAAGGATTTAAAAATGATGCTGAGCATAGTATCAAGATTCCTCAGATCGGATGGAATACGATTTATCATTTGCAAACACCTTTATTTTCTCAGATAAAAGAAAATAGTTACTGTTATTTTGTTCACGGATATTATGCTTCACCTGGAGAACATACTATAGCTACTACACATTATGGGAAAGAATATAGTTCCGCTTTGCAAACTAATAACTTTTATGGAACACAGTTTCATCCAGAAAAAAGTGCTGATATCGGGGAGCAAATTTTAAAAAACTTTATTAATTTATAATTTCAATGCAAATAATACCAGCAATCGATATCATTGATGGAAAATGTGTTCGTCTTACTCAAGGTGATTATGCACAGCAAAAAATATATAATGAGTTTCCTTTAGAAGTTGCCAAAGAATTTGAAGGGGCGGGTATCAAGCGTTTACATTTGGTGGATCTGGATGGAGCAAAAGCGGGGAAAGTACAGAACTGGAAAGTGCTTGAAACAATTGCTTCTCAAACCCAATTGATCATTGATTTTGGAGGAGGAATTAAAAAATCGGCCGATTTGGATATTGTTTTTCAATCCGGTGCAGAAATGGCTACTATTGGAAGTCTGGCAGTAAAAGATGCTGTTACTTTTAAACAATGGATTCATCAATATGGCCCCAATAAGTTTTTTTTAGGTGCCGATGTGAAAGATGAATTGATTGCTGTAGGAGGATGGTTGGAGACCACGAATAAAAACGTTTTTGATTTTATTCAATCTTATATCGATGAAGGATTGAATCAGGTTTTTTGCACCGATATTAGTAAAGACGGTAAGCTTGAAGGACCATCTATTCCATTGTATGAAAATATTATTAAGCAATTCCCTCAACTTTTTTTTGTGGCTTCTGGTGGAGTGAGTAATATGGAAGATATTCATGAATTAAAAAGAATAGGATGCAGCGGAGTAATCATTGGTAAAGCTATTTACGAAGGAAGAATAACGGTAAAACAACTCATTTCATTCATATCACATAACTCTTAACTCATATCTCATAACTTTTAACTTTTAACTTTTATCTCTTATCTCTTATCTTTTATCTCTTATCTCATAACTCATATCTCTAAAACCATATTCAAATTTTGCTAACGAAACGTATAATAGCCTGCTTAGACATTAAAGATGGACGAACTGTAAAAGGTGTCAATTTTGAAGATATTCGTGATGCTGGAGATCCAGTGGAATTGGGTGCATTATATGCAGCACAAGGAGCAGATGAACTAGTGTTTTTAGATATTACAGCTACCAATGAACGCAGAAAAACCTTGAGTGAACTGGTCAATAAAATTGCACACCATATCAATATTCCCTTTACTGTAGGGGGAGGAATTGCATCAGTTGATGACGTAAGTGTTTTGCTTCAAAATGGGGCTGATAAAATTTCAGTGAATACTTCTGCATTTAAAGACCCCACCTTAGTTAAGGATTTAGCTAAAGAATTTGGAAGTCAATGTGTTGTTTTGGCCATTGATACCAAAAAGGAAGCAGATGGTAACTGGTATGTGTATTTGAATGGTGGAAGAGTCAAGACAGATATGCGCTGTTTTGATTGGGCTAAACAAGCAGTTGATTTAGGAGCAGGTGAGATTTTGCTTACTTCTATGAACAATGATGGAACTAAACAAGGATTTGCATTGGATATTACACAAGAATTATCCGCAAATCTACCAGTTCCAATAATCGCTTCTGGTGGGGCTGGTAAAATGGAACATTTTGGAGATGTTTTTCAATTAGCAGGGGCAGATGCAGCATTAGCAGCCAGTATTTTCCACTATAAAGAAATAGCGATACCCGAATTAAAGCAGTACCTCGCCGAAAAAGGCATCGCGATGCGATTATAAATCCCGAAATTTGCAGCATGATAATCAATTTTGAAAAATATCCCGATGGATTGGTGCCGGCCATTATTCAAGATCATCAAACCCATAAAGTACTGATGTTAGGGTTTATGAATGAAGAAGCATATAAACAAACGCTAAGTTTAGGTAAAGTAACTTTTTACAGCAGAAGTAAAAATAGATTATGGACAAAGGGAGAAGAGAGTGGTCATTTCTTAGAATTAAAGTCAATTGCAGTTGATTGCGATAATGATACCTTGCTAATTAAAGCGCATCCAAATGGTCCAACCTGCCATACAGGTGCAGACACTTGTTGGAGCGAACCGAACCATACTGATGATTTTTTACTCTATTTAGAAGAAATTATAAATATTAGAAAAATAGCACCCGTTGAGGATTCCTATGTAGCAAAAATGTTTGCAAAAGGAATCAATAAGATCGCACAAAAAGTTGGAGAGGAAGCCGTGGAAATGGTGATTGAGGCCAAAGACAATAACCCGGAATTGTTTTTGAATGAGTCTGCAGACCTTTTATTTCATTATTTACTTTTATTAAACGCCAAAGGACATACATTAGCAGAAGTGCCGTCTATATTACAAAAACGTCATTCAAAATAGTATGAATAAGTTATTCTAT
>REAV01000112.1 GCA_004294465.1 Sphingobacteriia bacterium
ATATATTATATGTGTTTATTTTTACCCTTTTTATGCCCAAATTTTGATTCTACATTGGTATAAGTTGATACCATAATATAAAAAGCTTTATTTTTGACTCGAAAAAACACGAAAACTTATGTCTTTAAGATTTAATGCAATTAGCAACATCTCCAAAGAAAATGATGGTTTAGCATCAAAACCTAGTACAAAAATTACCGGAATTTTCGGGGAAAGTGTATTTACACTCAAAACCGCACGTGAATTTTTAAGCGATGAAGCTTATAAAAGTTTAATTACTAGTATTAGAGGAGGAAAAAAAATTGATAGAAATGTAGCCAGTCAGATTGCCAATGGCATTAGAGCTTGGGCAGAAAGCAAGGGTGTTACTCACTATACACACTGGTTTCAACCCTTAACAGGAACTACAGCAGAAAAACATGATTCATTTTTTACTTTAAAAAGCGATGGAACCGCAATCGAAGAATTTGACGGCGCTGCTTTAATTCAACAGGAACCAGATGCATCTTCATTCCCGAGTGGTGGATTAAGAGCTACTTTCGAAGCACGCGGATATACTGCATGGGACCCTTCTTCTCCTGCTTTTATCATTGAAACTGGTGATGGAAGAACATTATGTATACCTACTATTTTCGTTTCTTATACTGGTGAATCTTTAGATTACAAAGCTCCTTTATTAAAAGCGTTAGAGTCTTTGAATAAATCTGCAGTTGAAGTATGCAATTATTTCGACAAGAATGTTACTAAAGTAACCGCTACTTTGGGATGGGAACAAGAATACTTTGTTATTGACGAAGCATTGGCAAATGCTCGCCCAGATTTAGTGCAAAGTGGCAGAACTGTATTTGGAGCCGCACCAGCAAAAGGTCAACAATTAGAAGATCATTATTTTGGTTCTATTCCAGAAAGAGTGTACGCATTTATGCGCGACTACGAAGCAGAAGCCTATAAATTAGGTATTCCTTTAAGAACCCGTCACAATGAAGTAGCACCTGCACAATTTGAGTGTGCTCCAATTTTTGAAGAAGTAAATATTGCAGTAGACCATAACACGCTATTAATGGATGTTATGAGTCGAGTTGCAAAAAGACATAAGCTCGTTGTATTGTTACATGAAAAACCATTTGCAGGTATCAATGGAAGTGGTAAGCACAATAACTGGAGTATGGCAACTGATACAGGTGTGAATTTATTAGCACCAGGAAAAACGCCAAAGACCAATTTAATGTTCCTTACTTTCTTTGTAAACACCATTAAAGCAGTTCATGATTATGCAGATATTTTACGCGCTGCAATAGCATCTGCACCTAACGATCATCGCTTAGGTGCCAATGAAGCTCCGCCAGCAATCATTTCGGTTTTTGTTGGTCAATATTTAGCCAAGGTATTAGCTGATGTAGAAACAAGGGTTGGACATAAATTTGATGAACAAGATGAAGCAATCTTAAAATTAGATTTACACCGTAGCATTCCGGAATTGATGTTAGACAATACAGATCGTAACAGAACATCTCCTTTTGCATTTACTGGAAATAAATTTGAGTTCCGTGCTGTTGGTTCTTCTGCAAACTGTGCTATCTCAATGACTGTATTGAATACCATTGTAGCCGATACATTGAGAAAATTCAAAATTGATGTTGATACATTAATTGAAAAAGGCGACAAGAAAGAAATTGCAATCATGCATGTAATTCAGAAATACATTGTAGAAAGCAAAAAAGTATTGTTCGAAGGAGATGGATATAGTGATGATTGGCATCATGAAGCTGAGCGCAGAGGTTTGCCTAATTTAAAAACTACTCCTGTTGCTTTAGATGCAATGGTTACTGATAAAGCAAAGCATTTATTTGAAACCAATAACGTTTATTCTCATACAGAGTTAGAAGCTCGTCATGAAATTGAATTAGAGAAATACATCAAGAAGGTACAAATTGAAGCAAGAATTATGGGTGATCTAGCCATCAACCATATATTACCCGCTGCCATCAAATACCAGAACGAATTGTTGACCAATGTAAATGGTTTAAAAGCTGCTGGATTACCAGAAGTTGCTTATGCAAGTCAATTGTCGATCCTAAAAGAAGTAAGTGAGCATATTCAGATTATTCATACTAAAGTACACGGTATGGTTGAAGCAAGAAAGATTGTGAACAATATTGAGAATACTCGCACTAAAGCAATTGCTTATGAAAGTCAAGTGAAATCTGCTTTCTTCGATGAGATCAGATATCATGTTGATAAATTAGAAGGGTTGGTTGATGACGAAACATGGACTTTACCAAAATACAGAGAGATGTTGTTCCTTAGATAATCTTTGTGCCGACTTTAACTTAAATTTTACCGATAAAAAATAGTGGATCCTAAAAAATCCACTATTTTGTTTTACATAAAAATAAAACATATGAAAAAAGTATTTGGATTATTAACTATTGCACTTTGTTGTTCATTAACTACACTAATCGCTCAACCTCCAGCAGGTGGTGGTGGTCAAATGACTCCTGAGCAAAGAACAGCCATGATGAAAGAGCGTTATAAGGGAATGGGATGCAATGATGTTCAATGTGACTCATTGATTGCAATCACCAACGATATGCGTCCTAAACAAATGGCATTAAGAGATATGCCAGAAGCAGACAGACCTGCAAAAATGAAAGAGATTACTGATGAGCGTAACAAAAGAATTGAAAAAGCACTTCCAGCAGATTTAGCAAAAAAAGTAATTGAAGCAATGTCTCAACAACGCCCTGGTGGTGGAAGAGGCGGCGGAATCTAATTTTTTAAATTTCCCCCAATAAAAAAATCCCGATTAATCGGGATTTTTTTATGCTTACTAGTCCGTATTTATTTCTTTTTGAAATTCTATGATTATTTCATCTCGAATGATTCCAAAAACTTAGTGGTGAAATTTCCCTTTCTAAAATCTTCATTTTGCATTAATTGCAAATGAAAAGGGATGGTAGTTTTAATACCTTCAATTACATATTCACTTAAAGCTCTGTACATGGTATCGATCGCCTCTTCTCTTGTTTGTGCAACAGTAATTAATTTACCAATCATTGAGTCGTAGTATGGCGGAATAACATAACCAGCATATACATGGCTATCTACTCTAACTCCATGACCACCTGGCGTAAACAAAGTGGTGATTTTTCCTGGAGATGGTCTGAAATCGTTGTAAGGATCTTCTGCATTGATTCTACATTCAATCGCATGCATCATCGGTTCATAATTTCTACCAGAAATTTTTTCACCCATGGCAATTTTGATCTGCTCTTTGATCAAATCAAAACTTACCACTTCTTCCGTAACACAATGTTCTACTTGTATACGGGTATTCATTTCCATGAAATAAAAATTACGGTGCTTATCTACCAAGAACTCAATTGTACCAACACTTTCGTAATTTATTGCCGAAGCAGCTTTAATTGCAGCTTCTCCCATTTTCTGACGTAGTTCCGGAGTCATAAATGGAGATGGAGATTCTTCTACTAATTTTTGGTGTCTACGTTGTATAGAACAATCACGCTCACTTAAATGACAAACATTTCCGTATTGATCTCCTGCAATTTGAATTTCGATATGACGTGGCTCTTCTACAAATTTTTCCATGTAGATCCCATCATTTTTAAAGGAAGCAGCTGCTTCCATTTTAGCAGTCGTATAGGCTTTTTCAATCTCACTTTCTTCCCAAACAACACGCATACCTTTTCCACCACCACCTGCAGTTGCTTTTAAAATTACTGGGTATCCAACTTCTTTGGCTAATTGCTTGGTTTGTTCTACACTTTCCAACAATCCCTCACCTCCTGGAACTACTGGCACTCCTGCCCTGATCATCGTTTCTTTTGCAGTAATCTTATCCCCCATTTTATTGATCATCTCTGGAGTAGGACCAATAAATTTAATTCCATGATCGGCACAAATTTGAGAAAATTTGGCATTCTCTGCTAAGAATCCATATCCTGGGTGAATGGCATCTGCATTGGTAATTTCCGCGGCAGCCATTATATGGGCTATGTTCAGATATGAGTCGGCACTTTGAGGTTTACCTATACAAACGGCTTCGTCTGCAAACTTTACATGCAAACTTTCACGGTCAGCTGTTGAATATACGGCTACCGTTTTAATACCCATTTCTCTACAGGTTCTAATTACACGTAATGCAATTTCACCCCTGTTGGCAATTAATATTTTTTTAAACATTGAGCTAGTTTAGATTTTAGGCAGGTTCTACCAAAAATAAAGGTTGATCATATTCCACTGGGCTGGCATCTTCTACCAAAACCTTAACAATGGTCCCTTTTATTTCACTTTCAATTTCATTAAAGAGCTTCATCGCTTCAATAATACAAACTACTTTTCCTGGTGCAATTTCAGTACCCACATCAGCAAGTATTGGCTTGTCTGGAGATGATCTTCTGTAGAATGTTCCAATCATCGGGCTTTTCACAGTAATTAGATTATCTGTTTTAGGCGCTGCTGATGGTGCTGCTGCTACAGGAGCTGGTGCTGATGCAGGAGCTGCTGGTGCAGGTGCAGCCTGTGTAGTAAATACTTGATGACTTGGTGCAGCAACAGTAATTGGGGCCTCTTCTTTTTGCTTGATGGTTACTTTACCATCTTTATCTTCAATGCTTATCTCGCCAATATTACTTTTGTTGATGATTTTGATTAATTCGTGGATTTGTTTTAAGTCCATAAATGGCAATTTTTGGGGTAAAATCGGTTGTTTTTAGTCGATTGGGAGGGCAAAATAGCCTTTTTTTACTAAAAATGGGTTGTTTTTATATTTTTTAAAAAAAAGGCCTGGAGTTATACACAACAGGCCAAAAAATGCTTAAATTCTTATCTTCTAGTCTTTTACTCTTTCTAAATATTCGCCTGTTTTTGTATTCACACGAATACTTTCTCCTTGATCAACAAATAATGGCACCATTACAGTTGCACCATTTTCAATTGTTGCTGCCTTTAAAGCTCTTGTTGCTGTATCGCCTCTTAAACCAGGTTCACAATAGGTAATTTTTACAACGATCTTTTCAGGAAGCTCTGCTCCTATAGGTAATTCAGTTTCAGTATTGATAAAAACAAATACTTCTGAACCATCCATCAAGAACTGAGGTGCGTCAATCATCTCCTCTCCTAATGCAATCTGCTCAAAGGTTTCGTTGTTCATTAAATTGTATCCGCTTTCATCTTTATATAGATATTGGAAAGCTTTTTTCTCCACTCGAACTGGATAAATATTTTCTCCACTATTCCAAGTTTTCTCAATTGACCTCTTATTGTCTACGCCTTTTAATTTAGCCCAAACTTTATCAGCG
>REAV01000113.1 GCA_004294465.1 Sphingobacteriia bacterium
TAATTGAAGTGAATCAATCACTCTCAATACTTCTACAAAATTTCTACCCGTAGAAGCAGGATAAGTAATCATGAGTTTTACTTTTTTATCCGGACCAATAATAAACAAGGAACGAACAGTTGCTGTTAGTGAAGCATTTGGATGAATCATATCATAGGCAGTTGCAATAAATCTGTCTTCATCGGCAACTATAGGAAAACCAACTGTAGTATGTTGTGTTTCGTTGATATCATTGATCCAGCCTTCGTGCTTACCCAAACTATCTACGCTTAGGGCCAATACTTTTACATTGCGTTTTTCAAATTCAGCGGCCAATGAAGCCGTTTTACCCAATTCCGTTGTACAAACTGGTGTATAATCAGCTGGGTGTGAAAAAAGTACTCCCCAACTATCTCCTAAATATTCATAAAAATCAATATCCCCTTTACTAGTGTGTGCTTTAAAATTGGGAGCATCATCTCCTAAACGTAAACTCATAAAAATGATTTAGGATGCAAATATACAATATCCTAGTAAATAAGTAGACTATTTAATTTGTTTTTTGGGGTTAATTGTCCTCGCTTTTTGTAATGCTGATTTTCCAAACTTATTTTTTACATCATCGATTGCTTTATAGAGCTCGTCTTTTTTGCCAATATCGGCAAATAAACTGCCCTGCAATACATGACTGGTTAGTTCGCTTAACCGAACTCCCAATAATCGAATAGGCTGTTCCTTTTTGTACAACTGATTAAATAAACCAATGGCTATGGGAATCAATTCATCATCACGCATGGTATAGTCAATGGCAACTTGCTTAGAAGTTGTTTCAAAATCGGGATAACGAATCTTTACCGCAATACATCCAGCTAATTTTTTATCGCCCCTCAATTCAAATGCAATTTTTTCAGTCATTCGCACCAGTTCACTCAACAAAAAAGTTTCATCAGTTTGATTGGATTCGAATGTGTGTTCGGTTGAAATTGATTTTGCTTCGTGATAAGGTTGCACAATTCCCTCATGAATACCTTGAGACTTCTTCCATAAATCAATCCCATATTTTCCAATTTGTTTTTCTAATACAGCTACCGGCGTTTCACTCAAATCTTTGATAGTTATGATGCCCATTGCATTTAAGCGTTGATGCAAACTATCTCCTACACCCGAAAATTTATTGACTGGCAATGGAGCTAGAAATTGTTTTTCCATTCCAGGCTGTACAAATAAATATCCATTGGGCTTGGCTTCATCTGTTGCAATTTTTGCAATCATTTTATTGGTGGCCAATCCGAACGAAATCGGCAACTTGGTTTGATCAATAATTTCATTGCGCAAATCGATCGTCCATTGATAGGGATCAAAATACTTATCCATCCCAGTAAGGTCTATATAAAATTCATCGATGGATGCTTTTTCAAACAATGGGGCTTTAGCGGCAATGATATCGGTAACCCATCGAGAAAAGCGAGAGTACTCCCCTCTTGTTCCTTGTACCAAAATTGCATGTGGGCAAAGTTGCATGGCTTTGCGCATGGGCATGGCGCTCCTCACACCAAACTTGCGTGCTTCATAACTACAAGTTGTTACAACACCCCTGTCTTTAGATCCACCTACAATAACGGCTTTGCCTTTTAAGGAAGGATTGTTGACCACTTCTACACTTACAAAAAATGAATCGAGGTCAAAATGGGCAATATAACGTTGAGGAACAGGCACTAATAAAAATAATCTACTTAGCGATATACATCTAATAATCCATCTGGTAAGCTTACAAAAACCTTTTTTGCTTTCCGATCAATCTTATCTAAGGTTTCCTGATGCAATGGAATGAGCGCTTCTTTACCCTCTAATAAAACTTGCAATAAAACCTGATGAGGTTGTTCAATTACTTCTAAAATTGGGCCAAGGTTCTCGTCTTCATCAGTAATTAATTCGTATCCCAATAAAGATATTGGCGCATCCTTTCCGGCCTGGTTTCTAAAATCGGCATCCAATAACCAAACAGGTTTGGTATTGAGCCTTGCTGCTGCTTCTTTGGTATTTACCCCTTCCAATTTCACAATGGTTTCTACCTGATCTTTTGCTTTAGCCGTTTCTACAAAATAGGGGATATAAGATCCTTTTACTTCTTCAACAAATAATGCTTTGACTCCAGTGAATGATGATTTCTTTCCTAATGAATGGGTCAGAATGATTTCTCCCTTCACACCAAAAGCGGCAACTATTTTTCCGATATGTATATAATCATTCATTGTATACAAAGTTAATTAAACCCTGTTGGGATTGGTAAAAATAAAAAGGGCTCGGTAAACCGAACCCTTTTGTAAGAATATAGAATGAACTATGCTTCTGTTGTTCCCTCTTCTGAAGGTGCTTCAGCAGCTGC
This sequence comes from Sphingobacteriia bacterium, assembly GCA_004294465.1. Taxonomy (GTDB): domain Bacteria; phylum Bacteroidota; class Bacteroidia; order Chitinophagales; family Chitinophagaceae; genus Sediminibacterium. The sequence goes on from REAV01000113.1 coordinate 2,366, forward strand.
TTCTTCTTTTACTTTTTTCACTACAGGAACATATGCTTTTTTAGCACGTTGCTTGTTCTTGTGTTCGTCATTTCTACGAGTGATATTGGCTTCATGTTCTGTATGCCACTCTTGGAATTTCACCATCGCTGCTGCATCATCAAACAAGCCTAATTTAACACCACGTAATAAATGTTTCAAATACAATACTCCTTTGAATGAAAGGATTCTGCGAACTGTATCTGTAGGTTGAGCTCCTTTGTTTAACCAATCCAAAGCTTTTTGACGATCTAACTGGATTGTTGCAGGAACTGTTAACGGATTGTAAGTACCAATTTTTTGGATAAACTTACCATCTCTTGGCGCACGACCATCAGCTACTACGATAAAGTAGAATGGTCTTTTTTTACTCCCGTGACGCTGGAGTCTCATTTTTACTGCCATAAATAGAAATTTAAAGGCGTGATTAAATTTGGTTTAACTAGGTATTCTAGGAGCGCAAAATTATGCCTTTCAGCATAAAAATCCAAAGCTTTTTATTAAACTATCTTCTCATACCTGGGAATTTCCCTCCCATGGGCATATTATTCATCATTTTCATCATCTGCTTCATTTGCTCAAATTGCTTCATAAAAGCGTTCACATCTTGAATATCCTTGCCGCTTCCTTTGGCAATTCTGAGTCTTCTGCTTTGGGAAAGAGCGTCTGGATTAGCTCTTTCAAAAGGGGTCATCGAGCTGATCATGGCTTCAATTCCTTTAAAAGCATCGTCTTTTATATCGATATCTTTAACTGCCTTGCCCACTCCAGGTATCATTCCCATCAAATCTTTCAGATTACCCATTTTTTTAATCTGTTGCAATTGATCCATAAAATCCTGGAAATCGAACTGATTTTTGCGAATTTTCTTCTCTAATTTCTTGGCTTCTACTTCATCAAATTGGGCTTGGGCTTTTTCTACCAATGAAGTAATATCTCCCATACCCAAAATTCTTTGTGCCATCCTATCCGGATAAAACACATCGAGGGTATCCATTTTTTCGCCGCTACTTACAAATTTGATTGGCTTTTCTACTGTGTATTTGATGGTTAATGCTGCACCACCTCTTGTATCGCCATCTAATTTAGTTAATACAACACCTGTAAAATCCAATCGATCATTGAAAGCCTTTGCAGTATTAACAGCATCCTGACCAGTCATTGAATCCACCACAAATAAGATCTCCGAAGGATTCACTCCTTTTTTAATATTGGCCACTTCGGTCATCATTACTTCATCAATGGCCAATCGGCCTGCAGTATCGATGATGATTACATTTTTATTGGTTGCTTTTGCTTCTTTAATGGCATTCTGTACAATGGAAACCGCATCCTTATTCTCTCTTTCACTATAAATGCTTACACCGATTTGTTCGGCTAAAACGGTTAACTGATCTATCGCTGCTGGGCGATAAATATCAGCCGCAACTACCAGTGGTGATTTGCCTTTTTTGGTTTTGAGATAATTGGCCAGTTTGCCGGTGAAAGTAGTTTTACCACTTCCTTGTAAACCAGCAATTAAAATGATGGCTGGATTACCATCTGCATTGAATGAAGCCGCAGAACCGCCCATCAATTCAGTTAATTCATCCTGTACAATTTTTACCATCAATTGCCCTGGACTAATGGCATTGATTACTTTTTCACCAACTGCTTTATCCCTTACTTTCTCTGTAAACTCTTTGGCAATTTTAAAATTCACGTCGGCATCCAATAAAGCCCTGCGAATGTCTTTTACTGTGTTGGCAATATTGAGGTCGTTGATGCGTGATTCACCTTTGAGGTTTTTAAACGCCGACTCTAGTTTTTCTGATAAATTCTGAAACATAATTACACCCTCCCATTATTGAAAGACTGCAAATATACTGGGTTGCGCAAATGAAATGAAATACTTATCTTGAAGGCTTAAAATTCAATTATGAAAAAATGCCTTTTTGGGGTTTTTTTACTCCTAACTATTAATTTAATAGCCCAAAATCCTCCCCCCAAAAAAATTACCATAAATGAAAATACTGTTGTAAAAACAAGTGATGGAACGGTTTTGTCCTATTCCATCTGGCAATCAATGTTGATGAGTGGAGACTTTAATTTGAAAGCCGAAGATCCCTCACAGGAAAATACTTCATTTATACTGTATCCGATTTCACAAACAGAAAAAGAGAAAAGATTCGCAAGTCTGCCAAAACCAAAAGAGTCGCCTTATTTCCAAAATGGGAAGCCTTTTGGAAAATTCAAAACAACCGACATGTATGGCAATTCCATCAATCTAAAAGATTATGAAGGTAAAACATTGGTGATTAATTTTTGGTTCATCAATTGCCCTCCTTGTCGTTCTGAAATACCACATTTGAATAAATTAGTAGATAAATATAAAGAAGACAAAAACATTGCTTTTATAGCTATTGCATTAGATGATGCTTCTGATATCGAAACCTTTATCAAAACATACCCTTACAAATATCAAATCATAGACAAAGGTCGATGGATTGCATCTAAGTATGGGATTAACTCTTATCCAACAAATGTTGTAGTAGATAAAGCAGGATTGGTGCAGTTTCATTCAAATGGCTATAGTATTCAATTGCCTTATTGGATAGAAAAAACAATAGAATCTATAAAATAGTTATCCTAAATAAACCCTTAATTGCTTGGACCGCTTAGCATTTTGAAGCTTGTTAATGGCTTTGTCTTTTATTTGACGGACCCTTTCTCGGGTGAGGTTAAAACGAGAACCAATATCTTCTAAGCTAAGCGCATGATCTACCCCAATTCCAAAGAAAAAGCAGAGTACCGCTTTTTGCCTGTCAGTTAACGTTTGAAGGCTTCTGGCTATTTCTACATGCATCGATTCAAAATGCTCCAGTTTTTCATCTGTTTTGGCGGCATTGGTATTTTCCATCAAGTCATAGTGGCAATTACTTCTTCAATGGGCATATCTAAAAACAAAGCCAATTCCTGTGCATTGGGTTCTCTTTCATATTCTTGTTCTAATTGTTGATAAGCCCTACTTATTTTATTGGTGAGTCCTACCTTATTCAAGGGAAGACGAACAATTCTGCTTTGTTCTGCCAATGCTTGTAAAATACTTTGACGTATCCACCACACAGCGTAAGAAATAAATTTAAATCCCTTTGTTTCATCAAAACGCAATGCAGCTTTGATTAATCCTAAATTTCCTTCATTGATTAAATCGGATAAACTAAGGCCTTGATTCTGATATTGTTTTGCAACAGAAACCACAAAACGTAAATTAGATTTAACCAATCTGTCTAATGCTTTTTGATCTCCATTTTTAATTTGGATGGCCAATTGAACTTCTTCTTCTGGCCTGATTAGTTCAACTTTCCCGATTTCTTGTAAATACTTCTCTAAACTTTGTGATTCTCTATTGGTGATCGACTTTGTTATTTTGAGTTGACGCATACTCATAATAAACCAATTTAAAGGGTAAATTTTGGAATATTGAATTTAATGAAATAAAAATAGTTTTCAAAAAAAATGATACAACACTTTGATAACCAATAATATACGAATAATTTAAGGAATAACTATAATAATAAATACGTAAAAAAAAGGTTAATTATAAAAAAACATTTGGGAGATAGGTATTATTTAATATTATTGCACGGCTACCATGAAGGTTAAAGAGAAATTAATGAGTAAGAAGCAGTTATTTACGTTAGAATTTCCAGTTAGATGTTCTCCCGTTATTTTATATGATTTTTTAGCAACTCCAGCTGGTCTACAGGAATGGTTTGCCGATAAAGTAGATGAGTGGGAAAACGTCTATAGTTTTTCTTGGAATGGTGGTGTGCCAGATAAGGCAGAAATTGTGGATAAGGAAGAAAATAAATTTATCCGTTTCCATTGGCTACATTCCGAAAAGAACGAATACTTTGAATTCAGAATCGAAAAAACGGAAATTTCCAATCAAACTATTTTAGTGATAAAAGATTTCGCTGAAAAGAATGAAATCAAAGACCAGAGCCAATTATGGCAGTATCAGGTGAAAGAATTATTCCACCGATTAGGCGCTTAAAAGCTAGATTAATATTCAGATAGAATAGATAAAATTCTATTAAAATGAACTACAAAAAATTGATCAATATCATCCCACTCTTGTAGTGGGATTTTTTTTGCCAATTTTAAAAAAGGCAATTGGGTTACTGTATCTCCATTCCAGTTAGCAATCGGAATATAATTAGATGAATCAAAATGATGTTGCCATGGATCAGTTCCAACCCCTATGTACCAGTCTTTTGTTTCATTGGCATATTTCCCCAATAAACTAAAATACCGATCAATGGATGGACCATATTTAGCCAAATATGCTCCTTTCAATACCAAATGAATACTGCAATGATTCCCCCACCAGAAAAAACTTCGAATGGCAAAAACGTCTTGTTCGGTAAAAAAACGGGGGAAATCGAGCATTACATAGGGCAATTGCTGGTATTGTTCTCCCCTTGATATTTTGGGGGAAATGCTAAAAGTGGTGGAAGCATTAAACTCTGTAAACCTTGCCACATCTTGTTGATAGGTTGCCGCAACCTGTCCAAATAGGTCGTATACTTTTTGAATTATAAGATTCTTTGTTAAAATCCAGTCTGCATTATTCACCAATTCGAGTTCCTTTGGTGAAAGTGTTACTTTTGCTTCACTCATAACAACAATATTAAGACAGGTTAGTGATAAAAAAACTCGACATATTAATAATTAAATCTTTTATTGGTCCGTTTATAGCCGCATTCCTTATTTCGATCTTTGTATTGACCATGCAATTTTTTTGGTTATACATTGATGACCTGGTAGGAAAAGGCCTTGATATCATCACTGTTTTAAAACTGGTTGGTCTGGTTACTTTGTTTTGGGTTCCTACTGCTTTGCCACTTGCGCTTTTGTTTTCTTCTATTATGACTTTTGGAAATTTAGGAGAAAGTTTTGAATTGGTTGCCATTAAAGCTGCAGGTATTCCTTTATTGCGTTTCATGCGCCCTTTATTAATCATTACTTTATTTATTTGCGGACTGGCTTTTTTATTTGCAAATAATATTATTCCAGTAACCCAATTAAAACTATCTGCATTAAAATACGATATCATTGTTTCTAAACCATCCATTGATATTAAAGAAGGAATCTTTTATGACAAAATTGATGGGTATGTAATCAAATTGGGGAAGAAAGAAAAGAACGATAGCATTATTCATGATGTAGTGATTTTTGAGAAGGGATATAATCTTCAAGACAATTTATTGATTGCAGAAAGTGGCGTAATGCGTGTTTCGAAGGATAAACAATTTTTAGAATTCATTTTGAAAAATGGTTGGCGTTACGAAGAAAAAGGGGCCAGAAATGTTACGAATACACAGTTCACCAGAATGGGATTCAGTGAATACAAGAAAGTATTTGATTTAAAAAGTTTTCAAATGAATAAAACAGGCGATAGCGCATTTTACGACCCAAAAATGTTGAGCATTCGTCAACTGAATCATGCCATAGATTCTTTAAACCATTTGGATACTTTTTATGCTAAAAAATCAAATAAAGAAATTAC
>REAV01000114.1 GCA_004294465.1 Sphingobacteriia bacterium
CTTTGTTGACATTAACACACTATTTTAAACAACCATTCTGAAAATAAGTCTGCGAAGTTACTTAAAATTGACTGAAACTCAAGAAATAGCTTCTTATTATCTGATTATCAAATAGTTACAATAAAATAATATCGATAATAATAGTTTATATTGCATTTATGTACTTAAATTTGATGAACGATTAGTTTAGCACATACATCAAGGAAAATCAGCAGCGCAATATGAAAATTAAATGGATTTCTGTGCTTCAATACATGCTCTTTTTGGGCATTGGTATTTTTTTGGTCTGGTGGAGTTTACAACAGATACCTGCAGACAAATGGGAGGAATTTAAAGGATCCTTGAAAAAAGCCAATTATTGGCTGATGTTGCCCGTATTTTTTATTCTTTCAGGTAGCCATGTATTAAGATCCATGCGATGGAGAATATTAATGAAACCTATGGGATTTACACCAAAATTACCCAATGTATTTTTTGCAGTGATGATTGGTTATTTAGCCAACCTTGCAATACCTAGATTAGGTGAGGTATTAAAATGTACTATCCTCGCACGATACGAAAAAATCCCCGCAGAAAAATTGATTGGTACCATAGTAGTTGAAAGAGCATTTGATGTTATTTCTCTCGCAATTGTGTTTTTAACTGCATTCATCTTACAATATGATATTATTGGAGAATATGGAGTTGAATTATCAAAAAAATTATTTGAAGGTCAATCTGGTAATTTTTCTTTTACTAAGCTTGGAATAGTGCTATTAGCTATCATTGTTATTGCATTGTTGATTAAAAAATTATTTCAATTTTTTAACCATCTAAGTATTGTAGTTGCTATCAAAAAAATAATCAGAGGTATTTGGGAAGGCTTAACCAGCATTCAACACTTACAACAAAAAGGTCGCTTTATTGCCTATAGTGCTATGATCTGGTCACTCTATATTTTAGGGACCTGGGTTGGTTTATTGGCTACTGAAGGCTCATCACACTTAGGTTTACCTACTGCAATTTCTGCATTGGCTTTTGCAAGTATAGGCATGATTATAACTCCTGGTGGTATTGGTGCTTATGCATTTTTTCTTGCGAAAGTGTTGGAAAAAAATGGCGTTTCCTTTGAAATTGGATTTGCCAATGGTACACTCCAATGGTTTGCTCAGTTTTTAATAGTTTTGATAGTAGGATTTTGTTGCCTCGGTTTATTGCCTTGGTACAATAAAAAAGATCAACATGAAATCGATTGATGCAATAGCCAAAAAAATATTTTCTCTTGAAGACCTTAAAAAACAAGTGGCAAGCTGGCGAGTAACCAATAAATCAATTGCCTTTAGTAATGGTTGTTTCGATATACTTCACGAAGGACATATTTTTTCTTTATCTGAAGCTGCAAAAGAAGCCGATTATTTAATTGTTGGGGTGAATAGTGATGCAAGTGTAAAGAAACTAAAAGGGCCAGAACGCCCGATTAATAACGAAAAAAGCAGATCACTCCTATTGAGTAATCTTGCAATAATAGATGCTGTTGTAATATTTAATGAGGATACCCCACTTGAATTAATAAAGGCTATTCTACCTGATGTAATTGTAAAAGGTGGAGACTATACCGTTGAGCAGATAGTAGGTTCCAAAGAAGTAATAGCAAATGGCGGGAGGGTTGTCATAAACCCTATCGTAGCTGGTTTCTCCACAACCGGAATCATTCAACATATTAAAGGATCTTATTCCTAGATCATTCATTTAAAAATACTTAACATACATCATTTTATAGCATAGCTTATATTTGAAGCATGGCAAAAAAACAACTGATTCAAAGAGATATAAGCTGGCTCTGTTTTAATGCAAGAGTATTGCAGGAAGCAAATGATCCATCAGTACCCCTAAAAGAGCGAATCCGTTTTTTGGGTATATTTTCCAACAACTCCGATGAATTTTTTAGGGTAAGGGTTGCCACTTTAAAACGTATGATTGAATTTGCTGAAAAAAGGAAAAAGCTCAACATGCACATGGAGGATGACCCTCAACAGATTTTAGACCAGATTCAGACCATTGTACTCAACCAACAGAATGAATTCAATAGAATTTGGGAGGGGATCGTAAAAGAACTGAAAAAAGAGAAAATCAGTATAATCAACGAAAAGCAACTAAATAAAGAGCAACAACTTTTCGTAAAAAAATTCTTTGATGAAGAAGTGCGTTCTACTATTATTCCATTAATGATAGAAAGCTTACCCCAACTCCCCTATCTGAGAGATAAAAGTATTTATTTAGGAGTAGTGATGCGTAAAAAATCATCTGCATATAATCAAAAATATGCCCTGATAGAAGTTCCTGCAAAAGCAGTTGGCCGGTTCATTATTCTTCCATCAAAAAAAGAAGATCAACAAATCATACTTTTAGAAGATGTCATTCGATTTAATTTACCAATAATATTCTCCTATTTTGGTTATGATAATTTTGAATCTCATATTTTCAAAGTAACCAAGGATGCGGAATTAGATCTCGATAACGATATCAGCACCAGCTTTGCAGAAAAGATTGAAAAAGGAATTAAGAATAGAAGAAAAGGGAAACCTGTTCGATTTGTATATGATAAAGAAATGGATGCGGGATTACTGGAATACTTGATCAGACGACTCAGTCTAAACAGAAAAAGCAATATTATACCTGGAGGAAGAATTCATAATTTCAGGCATTTCATGGACTTTCCTGACGTATTTTCAGCTAAAAGCGAACGTAGAGCAGCCTTCAAACCAAAATCTTTACAATCTGCTCAAAGGGTTACTGACATTATTCTTAAACAAGATGTATTGTTGAATTTTCCTTATCATTCATTTGACCCGCTGATTGATTTATTAAGAGAAGCAGCAATGGATCCGGATGTAACCTCCATTAAAATCACCGCCTATAGATTAGCTGCTAATTCAAAAATTATCAATGCATTAATCAATGCTTCAAGAAATGGAAAGCAAGTAATTGTAATGCTTGAATTGAAAGCCCGATTTGATGAAGAAAATAATTTAGAATGGAAAAATGTATTAGAAGAAGAGGGTGTAACCGTATTACTCGGTGTTCCTAAAATGAAGATCCATGCAAAGCTTTGTATCATTAAAAAAAGGAAAGGAACTAAAACTATTCAATATGGTTTTGTAAGCACCGGAAATTTGAATGAAAAAACAGCGCGCGTTTATGGAGATCATTGTTTACTTACTTCCAACAGATATGTGATGGCTGATATTAATAGAATTTTCAGCTATCTCGAAAACTGGAAAACAGGAATACGCAATCTACAACTTTGCAAAACACTTTGGGTATGTCCTACCAATATGCGTAAGCAAATCATGTTATTGATAGACAATGAAATTAAAAATGCAAAAGCAGGAAGGGCGGCAAAAATAATCGTTAAGGTGAACTCGTTAAGCGACCAGCTATTGATAGAAAAATTATATTCAGCTGCAACTGCCGGAGTAGAAATCTTTATGATTGTACGTGGAATATTTTGTCCCATTATCGATTTAAAAAAATTCAAACATCCTATAAAGGCCATCAGTATTGTGGACGAATACCTAGAACATTCCCGGGTGATGATATTTCATAACCAAGGGCAGGAAAAAGTATATATTTCCAGTGCAGATTGGATGGTCAGAAACCTTAACCATCGAGTAGAAGCTGCCATTCCAATAACGGATCCTGTAATAAAACAAGAATTAATTGATATTATCCACATACAATTAAGAGATAATGTAAAAGCCAGAATTTTGGATAGTGACTTAGCCAACAACTATGTACCTTCCCTCGGTAAAAAAAGCATACGTTCCCAAATAGAAACGTATCACTATCTATTTAAGAAAAATCATATAACTAGTGAGGCTAGCCGCAATTGATATTGGAAGTAACGCTGCAAGATTATTAATAGTTGAAGTTTCCTACAACAATGAAGGTCTTCCTCAATTCAATAAGCTAAACCTAGTGCGTGTTCCACTCCGTTTAGGATTCGATGTATTTGAAAAAGGAGAGATTTCGAAAGAAAAAAGAGGAATGATTCTTCAAACAATGAAAGCCTATAGTCATTTGATCAATGCGTATGATGTTAAACATGTAATTACTTGTGCCACAAGTGCAATGAGAGATGCCTCCAATAGTGCAGATATCATTCGTAAAGTAAAACTTGAAACAGGTTTAGAAATTGAAATAATCAGTGGAGATTTAGAAGCTTCGATTATTTATGAAAATCATGTTGCTGAAAACATGGATACCAATAACTCCTATTTATACATTGATGTAGGTGGAGGTAGTACAGAGCTAACCTGCTTTACAGATGGAAAACTCGCTTTCAAGAAATCCTTTAATATCGGAACCATTAGAATATTAAAAGATATGGTTGATGATGATAAATGGAATGAAATGAAAGAATTCATCAAACAAAAAACCAAAGGATACAAAAAAATAATTGCTATTGGAACAGGAGGAAATATTAATAAAGTGTTTTCATTGAGTAAAAAGAAAGATGGAAAACCATTGAATCTTGAACTACTAAAAGATTATTATAAAGAAATCTCCAGTTTTTCATTGGATGATAGAATTAATATTTACAAATTAAGGGCAGACCGAGCAGATGTAATTGTTCCAGCATTACAGATTTATATCAATGCAATGAGGTGGGCTGAGGCTGAAGAGATTTATGTACCGAAAATAGGTCTTGCTGATGGACTTGTGCAGCACTTGTATTATGAGCTGGAGAGCAAAAAAGCTGTTTTAAGCAAACAATAACGCATACTTTCACCGATAGAGAACCTCCATTCGTCCGAATTTTACTTCTCAAGCAAAAACCCTTATATACATTTGATTTTTCTGAACAGATGCAAAATAAAATAGCAGATATTAGCCATAAAAAAAAGTTAGTACCCTTCATTGCTCACTTAGCAGCTTGGCTGTGCTTTTTTACGCTACCCTACCTCGTGTTTTTTCCTGGGTTAAGAGAATTCAATATGAGCAATCAGATGCTCGCCATCATTATTTGCAATAATATTTTTTTAGTGCTCTTTTATTACTTAAATACTCAATTTCTCATTCCAAAATTTCTGGTAAATGAAAAATGGTTGTTTTATATTTTATCCATTCTTGCTTGCTTGATTTTTTTCTTATATGTTCCAAGATTAATTGCTACTCAAATTGTACCGCCGGAAACTTTTAATCCTCCGGTTGATATTAAACAAAGTTTAAATGATGTAAATCGTCAACGCTACATTAGAAATAGAAGAAGAAGTGGAAATAATTATTTTAATAC
>REAV01000223.1 GCA_004294465.1 Sphingobacteriia bacterium
GCAATATTAAGCTTCCAAAAGCCGGACAAAATAGTTTTACAAAAAGCAAATGATTTTGCTGGACAATTTGAATTTCGCCCGCTTGAGCCAGGTTTTGGTCTAACCATCGGTAATGCACTTCGCAGAGTTTTGTTGAGTTCATTAGAGGGTTATGCTATAGTTGGTATCAAAATTGAAGGTGTAGACCACGAGTTTGCAACCATCAAGGGAATTACTGAAGACGTTACTGAAATCATCCTGAACTTAAAGCAGGTTCGTTTCAAGAAACATGTTGATCATGAAATTGCCACAGAGAAAATCAATCTTTCTATCAAAGGGAAAACTGAATTCACTGCTGGAATGATCGGAGAATTATCTCAGAGCTTCCAAGTAATGAATCCAGAATTATTGCTTTGCATCATGGATACTACTGCTAAAATGGATATTGAATTAACCATTGGCAGAGGAAGAGGATATATTCCTGCTGAAGAGAATAAATTAAAGGATGCTCCATTTGGATACATTGCTATCGATTCAATTCATACACCTATCAAGAACGTTAAATACGCAATTGAAAACTACCGTGTAGAACAAAGAACCGATTACGAAAAACTAATCCTTGATGTAACAACAGACGGAACTATTCATCCTGAAGATGCAGTAAAGCAAGCTTCTCGTATTCTTATTCAACACTTGATGATCATTACTGATGAGAACATCACTTTTGATAATAAAGAAGATAAGAAAGAAGATGTAGTTGATGAGCATATTTTACAATTACGTAAAGTATTGAAAACACCACTTGAAGATTTAGATCTTTCAGTTCGTGCATTCAATTGCTTGAAAGCTGCAAAAATCAATAGCTTGAGCGAATTGGTACAATATGAGCAAGAAGATCTGATGAAATTCAGAAACTTCGGTCAAAAATCTCTTTCTGAGATTGAGCAAGTATTAACTGAAAGAGGATTAAGCTTTGGTATGGATCTAGTTAAACTAGGTTTAGACAATTTAGATAATTAAACCCCCATCCCCCTAAGGGGGATTTAGGGAACTTTTACTCATATCTTGTAATTCCTGACACGGTACAAGATTAAAACAAACAGTCATGCGTCACGGAGACAAAATCAACAACTTAGGCCGTAAAAAGGCACACAGAGTAGCTTTATTACAAAACTTAGCTAGTCAGTTAATCACGCACAAACGTATTGTTACTACTTTGGCTAAGGCCAAGGCTTTAAGAGCATATGTTGAGCCAATGATTACAAAAACTAAAAAGAATGAGTCAGCTGCTCAAATCAGCCACAACCACCGTTTGGTGTTTGCAGAATTGCAAGACAAAACTGC
>REAV01000115.1 GCA_004294465.1 Sphingobacteriia bacterium
GAAGATGCACGCGACATTGTACAAACAGCTTTTGAGAAATTATGGCGAAACAGGGAAACAGTTGAAAATGATAAAGCCAAGTCTTTTTTGTTTACTGTAGGGTATAATCAGATGATTGATCATATTAGAAAGCACAAAAGAGTTGAATTAAAAGATGATTTTTCGGATGATAATAGAACTCAATATATACAAGATGATAGTGTTAAGAAAACGTTGATGCAAGCATTAAATCGTTTGAATGAAACACAAAAAAGTTTGGTGATGTTGAAAGATTACGAGGGATATAGTTACGAAGAGATTGGGAAAATCATGAGTTTGAATGAAAGTCAAGTAAAAGTATACTTGCACAGGGCCAGGTTAACCTTGAAAAATTATTTAGTTAACCGCGAAAACGTATAACAAGAACATGGAAATAAACCGTCATAATTACGAAACATTTATTCTGCTTTGGGTAGATGGGGAACTGTCTGTTCAAGAAGAAGAAATGGTTGAGCGGTTTATCACAGAAAATCCGGATCTGGCGGAAGAATTAGCTCTATTGCAAGAAACAAAATTGCCTTTGGATGAATCCATTGTATTTGTAAATAAAGAAAGTTTATTAAAAGTAGAATATCCTGCTTTATCAATGAGCAGTTATGAAACCTATTTTTTATTGTATATAGATGATGAATTAAGTGCAAAAGACAAAGCTGATGTTGAATTATTTGTATTGCAACATCCTCAATTGCAAGACGAGTTTATGTTGCTTAAGCAAACCAAATTGACGCCAGAATCAATTGTTTTTGCCAATAAGGAATTACTCTATAAAAATGAAGAGAAAGAAAAGCCAGTTATTTATATGCAATGGCGTAGAATAGCAGTGGCAGCAGCATTGATTGGATTGATTTTTTCTTTATGGATGATTGTACCTGGTACGTCGAGCAATCAAAACAAACAAGTACTGGCTTCAACCATTAATGCAAATAACTCAACAGTAAATACAAACAAGAGCAATCTTGTTGCGGTAAATGATAATCGTAAATCAACTGATGATATACAATCTAACAAATTGATTGCAGCAAATAACTCGAGCATTGGAAAACAACAAGACCAAACACTTGTTGTTCATTCAAAGGCTCCAGAAAATACTTTGCCGGATAATACAGAAACCGAAAAAACGGCCGCAGCAATTGTAGAAAAAAGAGCAGAGGAAGTTACAGCAAGCACCAATGCTTCAGTAGAACTAATTACCAACAATGTTCAAATGAACAGTAATCTAGCAAAGAATAGCATTTTGGCACAAGCTACCGTTACTGAAGATGAACAGCCCAATAATTTGATCAAACAAGCCGTGTATAAAGAATTGGATACCGATGAATCAGATAAGAGTTTGTATGTAGGTGCATTGGAAATTAATAAAGATAAATTACGCGGATTCATCCGCAAAGCAGGAACCATATTTCGTTCTAAATCTAAACAAGACGAAGATAAAATAGTCACTAATAAATAATACCATGAAACAAATCGTATGCATGTTTGCAGTGTTACTTGCTGCAGGAACAAGTTTTGCCCAAACAGATAGCACGGCAAAGTCAACTGACACCGTTAGAGTAGGTAATTTTGTAATTATTAAAAAGAATAATGGCAATGAAAGAACCTATAGTTCTAATAAGAATGATGTTAATATTAGCTATAGGATAGAGCGTAGACCCGCTAAGAAAAAGAATATCAGTACCAATTGGTGGATTTTCGATTTAGGTTTTGCCAATATTCGGGATAATACCAATTATACTGCGGCACAGGCAGGGCCTTATTTTAAAACAATAAGACCAGCGGATGGTCCTGTAAATCAAAACAGCTATCGATTGAATACAGGTAAAACAAGCAACGTAAATATTTGGTTGTTTATGCAAAAGCTCAATATCAGCAAACATGTACTCAACCTCAAATATGGCCTAGGTTATGAAATGTATAATATCCGATATGACACAAGAATCAGCTATAGAAAAGATCCTCAACCATTTGTACACAACGACTCTATCAGCTTTAGTAAAAATAAATTATTCGCAGGCTATCTAACCGTTCCGATGATGATCAATTTCAATCCAACACCTGATAGCAGAAAAGGATTTAGTTTGAGTGTTGGAATGAGTGCCGGATATTTGTTGGAAAGCAGAAATAAACAAGTGAGTGGCGAGAGAGGTAAACAAAAAGTAAACGGAAATTTCGAGATGGAACCTTGGAGATTGGCTACAATTGCAGAGTTAGGCATTGGACCAGTAAGATTATACGGTTCTTATAGTTTGAACAGATTACAAAAAGATGTTACCCGTGTTGAACAATATCCTTATGCAGTAGGAATTCGCTTTAGCAACTGGTAGAATGGTTTCTTTTTCTCATGTAATATATACGCTCCTTTTCTAAGGAGCGTTTTTTTTGCCAGAAAATTAACAGATAGCTACAATGAAATTTTGTACTTTTCGTTAATAATAAAAATCCTGGTTATGAAATGGGTGTTAAATTGGTTATTGTTAATAGGAGGGGTATTGCTCAATACTTCTTTTAAAAAACATCATACCATTAATCCTAAGACTGCCGATAAAGACACTTATTCGGTTTACATTATTAAAAGTCAATACGAGTTAAAAGTATATGATTCAACAGGAGAGTGGATGGCTTCTTATCCAGTAGTATTTGGTAATAAAGATTTGGGTGATAAAATGATGCAGGGTGATCGAAAAACACCCGAAGGGGTTTTTAAAATAACTGCGAAAAGAAAACATGAAAAATGGAATCGATTTATTTCCATCGATTATCCTAATCAGGAAAGCATCAATAAATTCAATCAACGAAAAGCAGAAGGACTCATTCCCGCTAACGCGAAGATTGGCGGTGAGATCGGTATACATGGAACCTGGCCCAATGAAGATTATGCCATTGATCAATACAGAAGCTGGACAGAAGGTTGTGTAAGCACCAAGAACCAATACATACAAGAGCTATTCAATTTATTGCCTGTAGGAACTAGAGTAGAAATCCGCCCATAATTTGTATCTCATATCTCATATCTCTTATCTCATATCTCTTAATTCTTAACTCCCTTTAGCCAATCTGTAATTCCCATTTGAATTTTTCCCGCAACCTGCGTATGAAAACTAGGTTTTACAATTCTCTTCTCATCTTCTTCATTACTCAAGAAAGCAATCTCTACCAAACAATTAGGAAAGTCAGTAGGAGCGTTTAATGCAAAATTGAAATGACCAATATTGCCAAACTCATCCAATTTTAATTCGAGCATTCTTTTTAAAATGGTTGAAGTTAATGGTCTGAATCCAATATGTTTATAATAGGTGCTCGCGCCTTTCACTGTTTCTTTTACACTTGAATTTAAGTGTAAGGAAATTTCCAAATCAGGATTTTTTTCCTGCAGCCAAAGTACTCTGTCTTTATTATCAAAACTGGTATCTGTTCGTCGCGTCATAATAATATTTTTAACACCTAATTTTTTCAAGGATTTTTCTAAGGCTTTTGCAAAAAGCAATGTTTGTTCTTTTTCTGATGCTTTTAGTTTGATTCCTGAAGCGCCAGTATTGGTGCCGCCATGTCCAGCATCAATCGCAATGGTCATTTTACGAATATCCAGATTGGTTGGTTGCCGCTTGATTCTTACGCTTAGCGTTTTCCCTTTATAGCTGATATGATAACCCCAATGTTGTGAATGTTTGAGTTCTATGGTTACCCTGAATACATCGTCTTCTACCTGGTTGTAATAAATATTTTTTACTTCTTTTAATGAACTAAGTTGAGTGATCCAATTAGTATTGCTTTGTACACCATAAATGTCTACCATGATTTTACTCGGATTAATTTCCATCCAAGACTTATAAGGTAATTTTTCGTCAAGATTAATATTCACATAATCAAACAATGAATCTCCTTTTGAAATAAATGAGCCTGTTAAATAATATGGTTTCTTTATGGGCGAAGCAGAATCGGGTTTTACAAAAGCTTTTTCTAGAAGCGCTGTATGCCATTTCGATAATTGAATGGTGTACATGTCTTTTGTTGAATCAATAATTTTCAACAACACATTGGTGTCTATATAGCCCATCTTGGCGCCTCCTAAACGGTCTTCTCCCATGCCATAAGACAATGCAGGTAATTTGCCGGTTGTTCTTCCATAATAAACTGCATTGCCAATATTGTTTTGAGCTGAACAAAAATTTGCAATAAGCACTAAAGCTGCAATGATTAATTGTTTCATTGCTTGAAGGTATTTATTTGTGGGCTAGCAACAAAAAACCCCGCACGATTTTCTGTACGGGGTCGGGGGGATTTCTAGTATTTATTACAATTTATAGCCATTGTCTGCTATCAATTGATCTGCTATTCTTCTGCGAGCATCTTTGGTATTGAAAGGCTCTACTTTTGTAAAGCGTTTTAAACCAATATGCATCATTCTTAATTCATCTCCATCTGCAAAACTATTCAATGCATCTTTACCGGCTTTATTGATTCTGTCAGCTGCGTCATACAAATAGGTTTTCATAATATCCTTTTGAATGCTGATTGCTGCTTCTCCTTTAGTGTTAGCCAATTTCATTACACGCAATAAGGCACTTTCTGCATGAAATACTTCGATAGACATGTCTGCAATATTCATCAATATTTCTTGCTCCTTATCTAGTTGCATCATCAGTTTTTGTACAGCAGCACCTGCAACCATTAAGATTGCTTTTTTAAAGTTGGCAATTGCTTTTAATTCTTTAGCATAAACACCTTCTTCTTCTCCGCCAAAATCTGGAATGCTCATTAATTCTTTTTGAACCGCCATGGCAGGTCCCATCAAATCGAGTTTGCCTTTCATTGCACGTTTCAATACCATATCTACCGTTAATAAACGATTGATTTCATTGGTACCTTCGTAAATACGATTGATTCTACTATCTCTATACGCTTTGGAGATTTGGTATTCATCGCTAAAGCCATTACCGCCATGTATTTGTACGCCCTCATCAACTACAAAATCGAGCACTTCACTGCCATACACTTTTAAGATGGCACACTCAATAGCATATTCCTCAGCAGCTCCTAATAAAGACTCTGCAAATGATTTTCCGCTTGCAGCTAATTCATGTTCTTTATCATCAATCCATTTCGCAGAACGATAAAGAGCAGACTCGCATACCCACATTCTGATAGCCATTTCAGCCATCTTGTGTTTGATAGCACCAAATTTTGAAATGGATATTTTAAACTGTTCACGAGCAATGGCGT
>REAV01000116.1 GCA_004294465.1 Sphingobacteriia bacterium
ATATATGGTGCAGGCGAAAAATTTACGGTGCCAGGCAATTCGTCATTTGATATTGAAGTGACCGAAATGCTTGATTATGTGTGCCACTTTGAATAGACATTAAATTAGATGCTCTGGAAGCCTTATGGATATTGGCCTGCAGAGCACT
Source organism: Sphingobacteriia bacterium (assembly GCA_004294465.1). Lineage (GTDB taxonomy): Bacteria > Bacteroidota > Bacteroidia > Chitinophagales > Chitinophagaceae > Sediminibacterium. The sequence goes on from REAV01000116.1 coordinate 149, forward strand.
AAAATTTTCTCGATAATGAATATGAAGGAAAATAATTTTTGGACTGGCGTTTTACAAGGAATTTATTTCAGCGACAAAGACCCACAAAGAACTTTGAACTACGAAAAAGTGGTAAACGATATTACTATAAATGATATCAAAAAAACAGCGAACCTTTTATTTGATGGCAAGAATATTATCGGAGGTATTTTACTTCCAGAAAAACAATAAATTTTGCTTTAGCTGAAATCTTAAAAAGGCTCCGATTTATCGGGGCCTTTTTATTTGGCTATATTTACCAAAATTGATTCTTTTCTGAAAAGCATTATAAAAAATATTGTTCATCATACAGGGCTATCTTTAGCCATAAGTGAATTACAGTTTCAAGCGCAACGAACTAAACATTTATTGAAGAATCTTCATTTTAAAAAACATCACCCCTATTTAGCCATACCAAAAGATCGAGATTTATTTGAAACATTTCAAGTGAATTATCCATTGTATTTTTCTGATGGAAAATTGGCTGCAAAAGAAATGTTGGAATGGAGCGGCGCATATTTAAAAAATGAAGGATTTCATGTACTCGACTGGGGATGCGGAGTCGGTAGAATCATTCAGCATATCCCCAGCATGCTTCCCAAAGCAATATGCTATGGTGCAGATATCAATCAGCAAAGAATTAAATGGTGTAGAAAAAACATCAACGATGTGTTGTTCGATTGTATAGAGGATGAACAACTACCCTATCCCTCAGAATTATTTGACTTAGTTTTTGGCATATCCGTATTTACACATATTCAAGGCGATGATCAAACACTATGGTTAAAAGAATTGCAAAGAATTACTAAACCAGGAGCTGTTATTATTGTGTCTACGCATGGGTCGTTTTTTGAAAACAAAATGAGTTCTGAAGCCCTACAACACTATCATAGCAAAGGTTGGCAAAGCAATCAATATCATGAAAAAGGCCATCGACTATTAAGCACTTTTAACAAAGCAGTAAATTTTAAAGAAATAGCCGCCCAATATTTTACTATTGAAGCATTCTATGAAGGAAAAAGCCACCCAGATAAACTGGGTGGCCAAGACCTTTGGATATTGAGAAAGCAATAAGTGAATTACTTATGCATCCTTAACGATTTATTTATTCTCCTCCTTTACCACCAGAGTTTCCCACTACCGGAGCTGAAGGCATTTTATTTTTCATACTTGCTTTTCGCAAGTCATCTAATTTAGCAATGTAAATACTTCTTCCATGAGTTCCCAAAACAATTTCATTGTCGCGTGGGTGAATAACAAGATCATGCACTGGAACACTATATGGCAATCCTTTGTTCCACATCATACTGGTATTACCACCATCAATGCTCACATATAAACCACCATCAGTTCCAACATAAATGATGTCCTGATCTACTAAATCTTCTTTTACCACATTCACTGGTTCTGCTGGCAAATCTTTAGCAATTTGTTTCCAGTTAGCACCATAATCATCACTTACATAAACATAAGCATTGAAATGGTCATTTCTGTATCCATTTAATGATAAATAAACCCTTCCTTCTTTAAATGCACTAGCATAAACCCTACTTACATAAAGTCCTTTAGGCAATTGCTTATTATTTAATAAAGTCCAAGTATAACCACCATCTTTGGTAACATGAATATTTCCATCATCTGTTCCTGTGTAAATCAAACCAAAACGCAAAGGGCTTTCACTCATGGTACATAATGTTCCAAATGGCACATCTCCTTGAGCAGGGTTGGTACTTAGATCTCCACTCATGGTAACAGAGCTGTCTCCTTTATTGAAAGAACGATGGAATTTATTGCTTCCATAATAAAATACATCCTGATTATGTCTGCTAATTAAAATCGGTGTCTGCCAATTATAACGCAATGGGGTTTCTCCCAAATCTCTGGAAGGCCTAACTGATCTGCCACGCTGAAATCCAGTAACAGGAGTACCAAGTACTTGTCTAGAGTACGCACCAAATTGAGATCCACTATATACTGTTTTATTGTCTCTCCAATCTACTTGAACCTGCATTCCATCTCCACCGCCAATACCTTTATAAGGATTTTCTCCATTATCAGTCCAATCTAAATTCATCACAGATTTACTAGAACCGTACCATGTACCGTTATCTTGTAAACCTCCATACACATTATATGGGGTAGCCATATCTACTGCAATATTATAGAACTGTCCAACAGCAGGTGTATTGGCTTTAAACCAATGCGCTCCATTATCATAAGTAATATTAGCGCCACCATCATTCCCATTGATCATATGGGTTTCTTTATTTGGATTGATCCACATTACATGATGATCGGAATGAACATTATCTCCTCCAATTGACTTAAAGGTTTTTCCAGCATCTACACTCATTTGCAAACCAACTCCTGTTAAAACAACTTTATTTTCATTGGAAGGACTTACAAATACTTTTCCAAAATAATATCCATAAGTGCTATAGATCCCAATTGCATCCTTATGGGTTTTCAGCCAGGTTTTACCAGCATCATCGCTGCGATACAATTCGCAACCAATGATGGGAGTTTCAAACAAAGCCGTATTGGCATCAAATAAGAAATCATAAATAGCTGTTGGTGCTAACTTATCTGTCTGAACCATTTCTTTTAAACTACTAGCAGTATATTTTGCTGGGATGCCATTTCTTGGAGATCTTACAAAAGCATTGAGCTTTTTATCGTCAAGAGAAGCAAATTGTTCTTTTGTTAACCCTTTAAAATCTGCCAGCACATATCTTGTTGAATCAGCAGTTAAAGTAGTTGTTGTAGCAGGTTTTCTGAAATTATTATCTACTACAGCATAAACTATATTAGGCTTTTGTGGATATACAGCTAAGCCAATTCTTCCTACACCATCTCCAGAAGGAAACCCACTTGTTGCAGTGGAAACCAATTCCCAGCTATCTCCTCCATTTGTACTTTTATAAATTCCACTTGTTTTTCCACTTTCTTCAAAATTCCAAGCTCTTCTTGTTTTATACCACATAGCAGCATATAATTCATTAGGGCTTGCTGGGTTTATATCTAAATCTACACAACCAGTGTTTTCATCTACATACAAAGTTTGTTTCCAACTTGCCCCACCATCTGTTGTTTTATATACACCACGTTCTTTATTGGGTGAATATAAATGTCCTAATGCTGCAACCCAGGCGGTATTTGCATCGGTAGGATGTAATTGGATTTTTCCAATATGATGACTTTCCGGTAAGCCTAACCATTGCCAGGTTTTACCATTATTGGAAGACTTATACACTCCCAATCCAGCATAAGTTGATCTACTTGCATTCACTTCTCCAGTTCCAACCCAAATAATTTTATTGGCCCAATTCACAGCAACATCACCAATGGTAATGATATCTGTAGAATCAAATACAGGCACAAAACTCTGCCCATTATTTACGGTGTGCCAAAGGCCGCCGGTAGCATAAGCAACATAAAATTCAGTAGGGTCAACAGGATTTACATCCAGGTCTACAACCCTTCCACTCATTACATTGGGTCCAACATTTCTGAATCCTGTAGCATTAGCTATTGAATTCTGTTGGAGTACTTTACGTTGATCGATACTTTTTAATCGATCATTGGCGTTTGTTGGTTTTACCTGGGCCAATAATTGGCTACAGGCAACAATTAACATTAAAGAAAAGATTTTTCTCATGGCAGTTATGTATTTTCGGAAACCGAATGTAAGTATTATGCGGTTTCAATTGCTATCATTTCTCCTTTTTTTGTCTATTTATTCTTATAGCCAATGTAAGACCTATCGCTTGGCCTCCAATGGAGATACCCTTAATTGTACCGATATGAAGGGCTTAAAACAAGGAAAATGGGTAATCAGAAACCCAAAATTAAGGGGTGAACCAGGTTATGACGAGGAAGGTGAATACAAAAATGATCGAAAAGAAGGCATGTGGCGAACCTATAATCTAATGGGAGATTTATTGGCTCAGGAAAATTTTAAGTGGGGCAATAAAAATGCAAAATGCTATTATTTTACCCTTGCAGGTTTAGAACATGAGGAAAGCTGGAGAGCGGTAAACCCCGATAAAGGGTTTGACACCATTGATGTTCAAGACTTAAAAGACCCCAATAAATACGAAAAAGTAATTGTTCAAACGGATGGCACATCCCTAAAGCATGGGATTTGGAAATATTATATACCTGGAACTGGTAATGTTGTAGAAACCCAGGAGTATTTTATGAATAAATTGAAAAACCCGGAAGATGAATTAAATAATTTATTTAAGGATTCTAAAATACCCATATCCACCAAGAAAGACAGCACGGTAATTAACAACAATAAGCCTAAAGAAGTGGTAGAGTTCGAAAAGAAAAATCCAAAGAAGACAAAGCCAAAATCAGGTAAAACAATTCCAGATCATCATTAGAGGTCTGTAATTTTGATACCCAATGGTCTAATCCATTGATTCATCGTTTTCATTATACCAGTAGATTTTTTAATTTTCTTGGCATATGCACAAGGTATTGAATGGAATCGATCATATCCGTTCTTAATAACCAATTGACGGTATTCATTCAATATTTGCTGAAGCACAGGAATACTAGCTAAATCAAATCGATTTTGATGACGAGATAATAAGTTAGGTTGTTCGAATGAATAGCCACTTATATGTAAAAAAAGCAAGGGGTGCTCATTGTTTACCATATAGAGATCATTGTTTACAGTAATCTCTCTTTCGTGTAAATTCCAATAAGCAACATTAGCACCAGGATGAAGAAATGTCCCTACTCCATCAAAAAATTGTGGCACCAAATTCAACCACAATTGATCAACACCCATTCCTTCTGCAAAATTATAATAGCACTCATTTTCTAAATGATTCAACCACAAATAAAAAAATGCGTCCACATTGCTACTTGGCTTAAAAGCCAAGAATCCTGCATTGAATAAACCCGAACGTAGCGTGTCTCTTTCTTTGGGTAGAAAAGCATCTTGTGGGTAGGGAGAATTGATATGTGGTGTTAATAGAATATCCTTTTCCAATAAAGCATTTTCAATAATATCAAATGGATGAAAAACCTGTATATCTGA
>REAV01000117.1 GCA_004294465.1 Sphingobacteriia bacterium
ATCAATAATCAAAGCATATTTAGTAGCGGATATTTTGAAGTGGAAGAGAAAGCCAATGAAAGGGCTACAATAAAAACAAAAAGAACAGTTCCTTTTAATTTGAATGCTTTCAATAAATCAACAATTAGTTTCCCAATGAGTGATGTTTTTGAGAGCAATGTTTCTATGTTTATCAACGGAAAATTACAAGATCAGGTTTATATGAGTGATGGCACCTGGGGCATTGATTATGACTCTTCTAAAACAGTAGTAAAAGAGTTTAAGATAATAAACGATACTGCAAAAGGATTTGCTGCGGGAGACTTTCCGGTATTCAGAAATGTAAAAATCAATGCAACAACCCCTAATTATGTTACTGCTTACAAAGTATTAAAAGGAGCAGGCGTTGCAGTAGATTTGAGTGAATACAAAACATTGGTATTGACCGCCAAAGGAGATGCAAGACTAAAAATTACATTGGCAAAAAATTCCATCAATGATTTTGAAAAACAATTTAAATACAGCACTACTGTAGGTAAAGAACTTAAAGAGTACAGAATAGATTTGAGCAGTTTCAAATCAACGAATTCAACTGAAGGTTTTGTTGCTAATGATATAGTTACTGTTGTATTTGCCTTTGAAACTTTTGACGGAAGATCAACAACAATTGATGCTGCCATCAATAATATTGCATTTTCTAAAAAAGCGCCAGAAGAACAAGCTGCTCCAATAAATACATCTATCAATGTATTTCCGAATCCAGCAAAAGGCGGAAAATTCACAGCCAAATTCAACAGTGAAGTAAATACTACTGCAACCATTAAAGTTACAGATGCATCAAGCGGAAGAGTATTGTTTACCAAAGATGCTAATGTAGTGAAAGGAGAAAATCAGGTTCCGGTTCAGATGACCAACTTACCTGGAATATCAATCAGTATTCTAACCATTGATGGAAATGGCATCAAACTTCAGCCACAGAAAATATATGTTCAGCAATAAACTATAAACTTTTAGGACTTCAATAGAAATAGCCTCCAGCAATGGGGGCTTTTTTATACATTAAATTCAATCATGAATTTTACCAAAGCAGCAGGTGAATTTAATTTTAATTTATGCATGATATTTTTACGATGTGTTTCAACCGTATAAATACTCAAATGCAGCTTTTCTGCTATTTGTTGATTGGTATATGTTTGCTTTAAATAATATACAATTTCTAATTCCCTCTTGGTAAGATTGAATTTATGCAAGAAGGTGTCTAATTTTTTGAAAGCATCTGGCAAGTTTTCTTCTTTCCCCAAAATAAATACTGATTCTCCTGCCGCTACTTTTTTTATAGCACCTGATAACTCGTCCTTGCTACTATTCTTTAAAATATAGCCATCAGCACCGGCTTTTTTTGCTTGTTCAATTAGTTTAGCATCATTGTAGGCAGAGAGCATAAGAACCCTAACAGTAACAAAGGATTGCTTAATGTATTTGATTGTGTCTAAGCCATTCAAATTAGGCATATTCACATCCAATAATATCAAATCGATATCTGGTTGTTGAGTAAGTAAGTAAAGCAATTGCTTGCCATCATTGGCAATACCTGCAATATTAATTGCTGAATCACTTCCCAATATCATCTTGAGACCTTCCACAAAAAGTGGATGATCGTCGGCAATCATTAAGTTAATTTTCTCGCTCATAAATAAAATTCAATATACATCATTTTTTGAAAGGAACAAACATTGGTCCGGCAAAACAAGGGTAAGATTTAATTTTATAGATTCCGCCCTCATAATAGGTTTCAGCCCAACAATATTTGGATCCTGGCGTATCGTCATTCTTCATTTGAGGAACATACCATAGAACCAGATCAGTATTAACAATTTGCTCTGGATTGGGTTCAATGAATTTTTCGGGGCCCTGTCTATAATCATTATTGCAACAAGGCCCTATCGTTACCAAATCCGTTTCTCCTTCATTTTTATCTAAATGGTTTTTGTAATGTATAAGTAGGCATTATCTCCCCTCCCACTGTCATTAAATTGACCCATGCCCGGCTCTATATAAAATCCATTGTTGCTATTCGTTTGGAGTTGATACTGATATCCTTTAGGTGAATAAACAGTAGTAGGTTGTTGTAATTGCCATTTTTCTTTTTCCCAAATATTCCAATCATTATTACCCCATTCATAAAAAGATTGTTTATTGCCTGCAAATGAAATACGCATTACAGGACGGTAAATTCCATTGTTTCCACATCCCCTTCCTAAACTTGCACAAACCATTCTGAACTGTCCATTTTTGTAAAAGAAAAAACGCTGGGAATAACTATAATTACAAGCTATTGGCCATAATTCGCTGAAGAATCGCTGCTCGAGCATAAAACCAACTGTACTGTCTCCTTCAATGATATCAGCAATAATAGGCGGATCTGTTGCCACTACTGCGGATTGACTAAAAATTGGACATCCAACTGCATCACTGTATCCAAACCCATCTGTACCAGAGTAACTCACATGCCAATCAACTAATTTAGCACTATTGATTATTCTGTTTGAATTGAAACTAACATTACTGATCATAAGTCCATCAGATGCTGTTAAAACATAATCAACAGACCAGTTATTTTTTTTAACGGTGTTGATTTTTTCACAGTAACAATCGGCCATATTTTCATTCTGTAATTTCCTTTCTGTAACCACTAAGTTTTCTGCATCTTTTCCAACATTGGTCCATCGTAACCCTACCAGTCGATTTTCTGTAAGGTCTACAATTGCCCATAATGCTCTATTGCCTTTTACAAAAGTTGGTGCAACACATAAATGCTGAGACCTTTCACATTTTGTACGATTCAATGCTGTTTTGGTACTCGACATGATGGGCATATCTGCTGAAGGTTTAAATCCAAGCGCTTTCTCTACTTCAGGAGAATTAACCGCAATTTTTACAGCCAATTTGGTAAGTCTGGAAGGTATATCTGGTTGCATTTGAGGATAATGATCTACACTGATCATTTTATGCGTAATAATATTGACAACACCAATCGTTGTTAGATTCAACGCATAATTATACATTTCAATCCTCAATAATGAACCCGGCAAATTCACCACTCCTTTTCTGATATCACCAGGCCTTGCAGGATAAACACCGAATATTTCATTCCATAATGGTTGATGTGTTTTTCTGTCAAAAATATATTTAGTAAAAAAACTGTCTTGCAAAGCAATATTTTGCGCCAACATGGTTCTTTCATCGTTTTTATCGGAATAGTATTTTACTGGAATATCATCGTGCAATATGGAGTCGATTTGTTTTTTTCTTTGAATAATAAAAGCGGCAGTATCTGGTTTTTTGGCTGAAAATAAAGATTCTTTGAACTCGCTCAAATATATAGCATCATTGGCTTTGGTGGCTTTGGAGCTGGTTTTTTTTTGTTGTGCATTTAAACCAAATGAACTCATTAATAAAACCAATATGATCGAAGAATATTTTTTTTGTATCATCATTCTTATTTATTGAAAGGATTTATCAATTGTATATTTCTTAAGTAGCTTGTATCGGTTAAAGCTGCCAAAAACTCAATTAATTCTATTTGTTCTTTATCTGTTAAAGTAAAACCTTTTATTAAAGTAGATTTATTTTTATTACTTCTCCCATCGCCTTTGTTTTCTTTGGCTTCAATTAATCTACCTCCTCTTTGATAAATATAAATCATTTGTTGGATTGTCTCAACAGAACCATCATGTGCATAGGGTGCTGTAACGAGTACGTTCCTTAATGAGGGCACCCTAAACTTTCCTTTATCGTTGGTGTTTTTGGTTAATTCATACAACCCTTGATCAGAAGCTGGATAAGACCCAAAATCATCCAAATTGTATAATCCAGTATTCACGTACATTAATGGTTGTTGAGATACATTTAAAAAATGGCATTTATAGCATCCTAACTTTTCCGAATTAAATAACGCTAGCCCATTGATCGCTTTTTCATTCATCGCTTTTTTATTCCCTTTTAGATATTGATCATAAGGACTATTCTGAGATTGTATTTTATTCTCAAAAGCAGCAATTGCTTCTTGAAAAAAAACGGTTGAAAAAGGATTTTTTTCCTTTGGAAATGCTTTACTGAAAAGGGTTTGGTAAAACGGGTCCGATTTAAATCGATTGATGATCTCTTTTTCATTATTGATCCAACCCAGTTCTTTTGGGTGTTCATTAAACAGCGGAAAAATCATTTGTTGTGAAAACGTATGTATAGAACTATCTCCCCAAGTAAGGGCTTTTAAAAATTTGGCATTTAAAATGGATGGCGCATTCCTGCGTAGATTTTCTCCATCAGCCCCTACCGATTTTCTATATCCATCTGAAAAAGCAAATTGAGGGTCATGGCAAGATGCACATGACTTTGTTTGATTGTAAGACAATTTGTTATCAAAAAATAAATACCTGCCTAAATTGATTTTGGAATCAGCAGAATTATTTATCGGAGTAGAAAACAGTTGATCAATAAAGAGGGAAGAAAAAATAATCAGCACTAAAAAAAATAATATGCGCCATTGCTTTTTCATAGCCTTATTTAAAGTCGATCAAGTCCCATTTTTTTGATGCAGTATTCCACTTAAAAGTATATACGGTTTCTGGTTTTTCACTCGAAGCTTGTAAGTTATAATTAAATGCAACACCACTAACAATCAAAGCCCCATCGACCATTTTTATTTTTCTAGCCTTATCATCACCTCTAGGCCCAAACCCTTCCAGGCTAAGCTCTTTCCGCGATTTAGATTTTACTAACAGGCCTTGGGCATTGATTGGAATAGAAATAATATTTCCATTTCTTGCATTTCCAACATACAATCGTTTTTGTTTGTTTTCGTCAAAGGCCACAGTGAGACCAATTGCATCTTTTTTTGATAATGAATCAATGATTCTTTGGGTGTTTGGATTGATCAAAAAAACAACTCCTTTTTCTTGATAACGATCAGATCCTGCTACTGTAGAAGCGATCAAAATATTCGCAGTGCAATCGTAAGTGATACCCAATAATCCAAAAGGATTTCGAGAAGATGCTTTTGAATTA
>REAV01000072.1 GCA_004294465.1 Sphingobacteriia bacterium
GTCACTTGTGTTAATGATAAGTTTGAATCCTTTATTCTTTAAACCCTGATAAAGAATTTTATCTCCAGTCCAAAGCCTTCCTTTAAGATATTTTACAAGTGCTATAAAGTCGATGTAATCTATGTCAATATCATTAGCAATATTTTCGGAAGATTTCCAAAGTTTTTCAGGAATTAGTTCTTCGTTTATAAAGTTGATTTTAAGTAACATTTTTTCATAAGCAATTTCTAATTCAATATCTGAGAGACCAGAAATTTTCTTTAATTTATTCCAATGCTTTCTTATTTCATAACGCATGTATTGATTACTATAAAACTCAAAAACATCGTCTGAATTAAAAATGAGATCTCCAATTGTACCAGTTGAGTTTAATAAGCAAGAAAAAAGAATATTAGTATCAACAATGATCTTCTTCATTTAATAAACCGGTTGCGGTTCTTTTTCCACCAATTTTTTTTAACGTCATTGGCCAGTTGATCTACTTGTTCTTGAGTAGCTTTGGATTTTGATGTAGCTTCTTTATAAGTGAGGTAGTCTATAAGGCGTTGTAATCCGATAGCTTCTACAGATGCTGGTAGGCGAATGATAACCTCCCTTGACGTTCTTTCAATTAGCATATAGGTTTATTTGAAATAAAGTTATGCATTTTGTTTGAACTTTTCTGCTCTTTTACAATACTCGCACCCTTTTAACCAATGCTTTGAAAAATTTGCAAAAACGAGCCTTTTAGAAATGCTGAATTGTAGAAAATTAAAAATAAGTTAATGCATTTCTAAGCAGCGAGTGTTGCAAATTTTCAAAGCATTAATAGTTTAATGATAATACTCCCACAACATTTTACTCAACCGATTGGTAAGCACCCAAGCCTCATTGGAATTTTCCCAGGATTTATCTTGATTATTTTTGGTGCAGATGCAAAAAATATAACGTGCATCATCGGCATTCACATAAAGCACTTCGCTTCTGCTAGCATTCACTGCGCCGTTTTTACTGGCCACAAAAACACCTGCCGGTATTTGAGACAATGCCTGTTCGTCCCAATAATTCCTGCCCAAGAGTCGCAACATTTTTTCGCTAGCCGTATCATTCAATAATTTTTTATTAGCAATCATTTCCATTAATTGCGCCATTTCACGAGGGCTTGTTTGCCCCCATCCATATTGGGTTCTGTTGCTTTCTCTTCCTGGCGTTCTGCTATTGACTCTTGTAACTTTAAAACCATTTTCTTCCATTAATTCATTGATGCGTGTTCCTGTTCCGGCCAATTGTTGCAACCATAAACTGGCCGTATTATCACTGGTAGTGAGCATGAGCATGATTACTTTACTCAATTCAATTTTTGCACTGTCTTTTAAATTACCCACTACATCTCCATCATCATAAAATAAACTATTGGTATAAGTAAGTGTTTGATGGTAGTTCAGTTCATGTTTATCCATCTTGTCCATAATGCCAACCAGTATAGGAATCTTTACCATACTTGCTGTTGGAAAAACAGTATCGGCATTGATGGACACAATTCGATTGCGCTCGAGGTCGTGCACATAAATACCTATATCGCCTTTAAAGCCTTTGATTAATTCATTGATTTTTTCAGTGAGCTTCTTATCCGTTTTTTGAGCAATACTGGTAACGCTCAACAAGATAGTAACAAAAAAAAAGAGGAATCTTTTCATAGTAGCAATTGATTCCTCAAGTTAAATATATTTTCAATCGATTAATCGATAAAATGCATGATCACCGATGTGCCTTTGTCTTGCTGACTTTCAACAGTAATTGTTCCGCCCAGCATTTCAATAAAATCTTTGGTTAAGATCAATCCCAGTCCGCTTCCTTTTTCATTACTTGTGCCCGATGTACTTTGGTAATGTTCTCCATCAAATAATTTGGCTTGCATTTCTGCATTCATTCCCACTCCCGTATCACTAACCGATACCATTACTTTTTTATCTTCTTTGTGCGCATACACAGTAATCACACCTTCCATAGTAAACTTGTTGGCATTACTGATCAGGTTGCGCAAAATAAATCGAATGGCATTGATATCAGAACGAATGAATAAATCTTCATCCACTAAATTCACCATGATATTCGATTTCAATGAGCTCATTACTTCAAAGCTCTTGAACATATTACTTACCAATGTTCTAACGTGTACTTTTTCTGTTTCAAAACCCTTACCCTTCATTTGCATGGAACCCCAGTCTACCAGGTTATTCAACAACTCTACTGTTCCATCAATTTGTTTGCCCGCCATATTCATCAGTTCAGAAGAATCTTGCTGGCTCAATATTTTTCTGGCGTTTAATTCTATGATCGATTTTACAGCACCTATCGGATTTCGAACGTCATGGGCAATGATGGATAAAATTCTGTTTTGCAATTCCATCTGTTGCTGCAATTTGATTCGTTGAGATTCTAATTGCTTGTTCATCAGATTCTGATCCAACAACTTTACCACCTGCCTTGCCAATGTTTGTAGCGTAAAAATTTGTTCGGCATTGATCTCTCCAGGCTTAGTGTCTAAAACAGAAATGGTTCCCATTTTATACCCATTCTGGTTAATCAATGGAACGCCGGCATAATATCGGATGTATGGTTCACCAATTACCAATGGATTGTCCAAGAAACGTTCGTCTTCTGATGTATCGGTAATTTCAAAAACTTCAGTATCAGCTATGATGGTATGTCCACAAAAAGAGATATCCCTAGGAAATTCATTTAATTCAATACCCACTTTGGCTTTAAACCATTGTCTTTTAGAATCAATTAATGATATAAGGGCAATAGGAGTCTTACAAATAGTGGCAGCCAATTGAGCAACATCATTGAATTCAGCCTCGTAAGAAGTATCCAGTACTTCATAACGATGCAGCTCTTTCAAACGCCGTTGGTCGTCGGATGGTATTTGTGCTGGTACCATAAAAAGATTTATTTGCTTAAGCGGCTCCTTCCTTTTTGGCATTGAAAGCTAGGTTTTCCCTGCCATAAACGCTAAAAACAGCATTTTATTGGATTTGCAAGGCAAATTAGATAGTTGCCCAGGCCGCTAATATCTCTTCAGTATGATTTTTTGTATCTGGTTTTTCGATGATCTTGCGAATGATTCCAGCTTCATCAATTAAAAAAGTAGTACGAGTTGTTCCCATATAGGTTCTTCCCATGAACTTTTTCTCTCCCCATAAATTGTACTTATCTACAATTTTTTTGTCTTCGTCAGAAATCAACGGAAAAGGCAACTCAAATTTTTCTTCGAATTTTTTGTGGCTTTTTACACTGTCTACACTCACTCCCAATACTTGAAACCCTTTTTTAATCAAGGCGCTGTAATTGTCCTTTAAATTACAAGCCTGTGCTGTACATCCCGGAGTATCGTCTTTAGGATAAAAATATAAAATCACTTTCTTTCCCTTGTAATCTGCCAATGAAATGGCTTTGCCATTCTGGTCTAGCGCTTTAATTGCTGGTGCTTTACTGCCTTCTTTTAATACTGCCATATTGTTTTATTTGTTTTTAAGGGAAGATTTGAGCTTCCCGCCTTACATTTGTGCAATTTATTCAAATATCATGCCCAAAGATCAATCTATTAAATCTGTTCTCATCATCGGTTCTGGGCCAATTATCATTGGTCAGGCCTGTGAATTCGACTATGCAGGCTCTCAAGCCGCCAGAAGTATTCGTGAGGAGGGGATAAAAGTAATACTTATCAACAGTAATCCCGCCACAATTATGACGGATCCCATGATGGCAGACAAAGTTTATTTGCTGCCATTAACTGCTGAAAGTATTGAGCAGATTCTAATGGAGAACCAAATTGATGCCGTTTTGCCAACTATGGGGGGTCAAACAGCATTGAATTTATGTAAGGAGGTAGATGAATTGGGTATTTGGGAAAAATACAATTGCCGTTTGATTGGAGTGGACGTTGCGGCTATAGATACTGCAGAAGATAGGGAGAAATTTCGTCAATTGATGGTAAAAATAGGCATGCCAACTGCTCCTAGTCATGTTGCCAATAGCTTTTTAGAAGGAAAGGAATTTGCCCAGCAAATTGGTTTTCCATTGGTAATCAGACCATCATTTACTTTAGGTGGAACAGGGGGTGGATTTGTGCATACTAAAGACGATTTAGATGCAGCTTTAGACCGAGGTTTAAAAGCATCTCCGATTCATGAAGTGTTGGTAGAGAAGGCAGTGTTGGGCTGGAAAGAATACGAATTAGAATTACTAAGAGATTGTAATGATAATGTAGTGATTATTTGTACAGTGGAGAATCTCGATCCAATGGGGGTTCATACTGGAGATTCAATAACAGTAGCGCCAGCAATGACCTTGAGTGACACTGCATTTCAGGAAATGCGCAACAAAGCTATTTTAATGATGCGCTCCCTTGGTAATTTCACTGGTGGCTGTAATGTGCAATTTGCTTTGAATCCAGAAACTGAAGAATTGATTGCAGTAGAAATCAATCCAAGAGTGAGTAGGTCTTCTGCTTTGGCCTCTAAAGCAACTGGATACCCAATTGCAAAAATTGCGTCTAAATTGGCCATAGGCTATAGTTTGGATGAATTGAAAAATCAAATCACCAAAACCACATCAGCTTATTTTGAACCCGCTTTAGATTATGTAATTGTAAAAGTGCCAAGATGGAATTTCGATAAATTCAAAGGCGCCAATGATACATTGGGTCTTCAAATGAAGAGCGTGGGTGAAGTAATGGCCATTGGAAGGAGTTTTGCAGAAGCCTTACAAAAAGCATGTCAGAGCTTAGAAAATGAAGCGGTAGGATTGGGTTATTATGGTAAGAGTTTAATGAAAAGTGATGAATTGGTGGAGTATATCAAAACACCGAAATGGGATCGCATATTTAGAATCAAAGACGCACTGATGCAGGGTTCTACGGTTAAATCCATTGCACAAGCAACTGGTATTGACCGTTGGTTTTTATACCAGATTCAAAATATTTGTACCCTAGAAAAAGAAATCGCCACTTATAATATCGATAGTTTGCCTGCTCCCCTATTAAAAGAAGCCAAAAAAATGGGCTTCTCCGATATTCAGATTACAAAAATCATGTCTGGCAATAGTACCGAAGATCAGGTGTATGAAAAAAGAAAAGCATTGGGCATTACCCGTGTTTATAAAATGGTGGACACTTGTGCAGCAGAATTCGAAGCTAAAACGCCTTATTTCTACAGCACTTTTGAAGGATAAAATAATATTATTTTGTTAAGCCCCGATGTATCGGGGCTTTTTTAATTTTACAGCACAGTATTTGTAAGTTTAAGTGTATGGCTAAACAGGATCAGCAAATTTTTCAAACTGCCAATCCGAGCAGGTGGCAGCGTTTTAAATGGGGATCACGTTTAGTGATTTTTTTAATCATTATTGCCATTCTTGCTGTTGTATTTGCCATCCGCAATGCATATATGCCGGATATTCCAATCGCACAAAGTCAGGCTTATAAAAAAATTCTTGAATCCCCTACTACCAACGACCCTATTACCAAAGAATACCAGGGCTTTAGAAAATATATTGATAAAAAATGGGCGAAGGGTGATGGATGTGGGCAGAATGATAGTTCAATTAATCTATCTAATTCACATTTGTTCAATGATAGCATTGGTATAAGAGCTGCGTTTTATGTAGACTGGGATCCTCAGGCTTTCTTTTCTCTAAAAAGAAATGTCTCTAAACTGAATCTGGTTTTGCCTGAATGGTTCTTTCTGGATCCTACAGGTGGAGATTCGCTCATTGTAAGAAGAGACAAGAGAGGATACGATGCCATCAAAGCATCGGGTGTAAAAGTAATGCCCATGCTTACCAATAATTTCAATGGCAAATGGCAGGGCGATGTGTTACATAGAATACTTACCAATAAAACAAAAAGAGAAAAATTAATCAATGATTTATTGCAACATATTCTTACAGAAAAATTTGCTGGCGTAAATATCGATTTAGAAGAATTGGTTGAAAAAGACAATCAGGTATTGGCCAATTTTCAAAAAGAATTGTATGAAAAATTTCATGCAAATAATTTATTGGTGTCGCAGGATGTAATGCCATTCAATGAAGATTATGATTATCAAACCCTCTCTAAATACAATGACTATTTATTTTTGATGGGGTATGATCAACATACTACCGATACAAAACCCGGACCGATTAGTGATCAGAAATGGATTGAAGCAGCAGTAGATCAAATAGCTAAAAAAGTTCCTCCACAAAAAATAGTATTGTGTATTGCAGCATTTGGTTATGATTGGCCCAAAGGTGGAATTGGAACTGATGTTACCTATCAACAGGCATTAACCATTGCTAAAGAAAGTGAGGGTAAAATTATTTATGATAACAACTCATATAACTTACATTATAATTATTGGGATGATAATGATCAACCAAGAGAAGTTCATTTTACTGATGCAGCAACCAACTTTAATACACTTCGCTTTGCTACCGAATATGGTTTAGCAGGAACTTCACTTTGGCGCATGGGAAGTGAAGATAGTAGGCTTTGGGATTTTTATCATCTACCGATGAACAAAGCCGCTTTGAAAACTTTTGATTTCAATGAATTCAGTAAAGTAGAAACCAATAACGATGTAGATTTCATGGGCGAAGGAGAGATACTCGATGTTTTATCTACGCCGACTCCAGGAAAAATAAGAACGGAATTAGATACATCTTGGATGTTGATTAGTGAACAATACTATGATACGCTTCCTTCGATGTTTGTAGTAAAACAGTTTGGCAAATCAGATGAAAAAAAATTAGTGCTCACTTTTGATGATGGCCCCGATCCAAAATATACCAGACAAATTTTAGACATATTGGCTAAGTATAAAGTAGTTGCCAATTTTTTTATTGTTGGAATAGAAGCCGAACAAAATATTCCGCTGGTTAAAAGAATATTCAACGAAGGTCATGAACTAAGCAACCACACATTCACGCATCCGAATATGGCTACTGTAAGTAAACAGCGGGCATTTTTAGAAATGGATGCAACCCGTTTACTCATCGAAGCAATTACAGGTCATAGCACGATTATGTTTCGTGCGCCATATAATGCAGATAGTCATCCTGAAAAAATGGAAGAGTTGGTTCCGGTAGCATTGAGTAGAACCAAAAATTATTTAACCATTGGAGAAAATATTGATCCGGAAGATTGGCAGGCTGGAGAAATGCCCAACTTCAATGCAGATACTATTTTTAACAGGGTTGTAAGAATGAAAGACCTGGGTAATATTATTTTATTACATGATGCTGGCGGAGACCGAAGTGCCACTGTAGAAGCGCTTCCCAAGATCATCGAATATTTTCATAAAGAAGGATACACATTTACTACGGTTGCCGACTTAATGGGGAAAACAAGAGATCAGGTAATGCCCCCAGTTCCTAATTATAAAGGAAATTATATTTTACAAACCAATTATTATTTAGCTGAAATAGGATACTATGCAAGCATGATTTTTTATAGTTTGATTATGCTATTCCTGGTTCTAGGAACCATAAGACTATTGGTTACTTTGGTTTTTTCTTTACTACAAAGAAAAGTAGAAAAAGGCCAACCACTTGAAAAACAAAGTCTGCCATTTGTTTCAATAATTGTTCCTGCATTTAATGAAGAAGTAAATGCTGTGAGTTCTTTACATAATTTATTGAAATGCGATTATCCTAATTTCAATATCATTTTTGTAAATGATGGAAGTACCGACCAAACATTAAAAGTAGTTGAAGAAGCATTTGCTAATCATCCTACAATAACCATAATAAATAAAGTAAATGGAGGGAAAGCATCTGCACTCAATGAAGGCATACAATCTACGAATGCAGCATATGTTGTTTGTATTGATGCAGACACTAAATTGAAAACAGATGCGGTAAGCAAACTCATGCAACATTTTACCAATGCAGCTATCGGAGCAGTTGCAGGAAATGTAAAAGTGGGTAATGAAATAAATTTAATTACCCGTTGGCAAAGTATTGAATACACTACGAGTCAAAATATAGATCGAAAAGCTTTTGGTTATTTTAATGGAATAACTGTTGTGCCAGGCGCTATTGGCGCGTTCAGTAAAAAAGCAATTGAAGATGCTGGAGGATTTACAACTGATACTTTAGCTGAAGATGCCGACTTAACTGTAAGAATTCTAAGATGTGGCTATACCATTCTCAACGAAAACAAAGCCATTGCAATGACTGAAGCTCCGGAAAGCATAAAGCAGTTTATGAAACAAAGATTCCGGTGGACCTTTGGAGTAATGCAAACATTTTGGAAAAACAGAGATGCACTTTTTAATTTCAATTTTAAGATTTTAGGATTCATTGTTTTGCCAGATATTTTATTATTTAAATACATTATTCCATTATTTGCGCCATTTGCAGATTTACTCATGTTTATTGGTTTATTTACTGGTAATGCCAGCGAAATAGGATTCTATTATGCCATTTTCATGGGGGTAGATATTTTGGTAGCGACTATCGCATTTATTTTTGAAAAAGAACCTTTATGGAAGTTGGTTTGGCTGATTCCACAAAGGGTCATTTATAGATGGTTGCTTTTAGTAGTTCTATTCCGAACAATGCGCAGAGCTGTAAAAGGAGAATTACAACACTGGGGAGTTTTGAAAAGAACAGGAAATGTACAGGATGCCATTTAAAAAACACTTTACTTTGCAACTCCAAAGCATAATTACAACTTATGAAACTGAAAGACATACAAGTACTCAACGAAAAAGAAACCAGGGGTGGATTTGGTGAAGGTATCCATGAAATTGGAAAAGAAAACCCGAATGTAGTTGTACTTACAGCCGATTTAGCGGGCTCATTAAAATTGGGACCATTTATTAAAGACTTCCCTGATCGTTTTGTACAAGTAGGTATTGCAGAAGCCAATATGATTGGTATTGCAGCGGGTATGACCATTGGAGGAAAAATACCTTACACTACCACTTTTGCAAATTTCAGTACAGGCAGGGTTTACGACCAGATTCGCCAAAGCGTTGCCTATAGCGGAAAAAATGTAAAAATTTGTGCTTCACATGCTGGTTTAACCTTGGGTGAAGATGGTGCTACCCACCAAATTTTAGAAGATATTGGATTGATGAAAATGTTGCCAGGTATGGCCGTAATTGTTCCTTGTGATTTCAATCAAACCAAAGCGGCTACTAAAGCCATTGCTTCTCATGAAGGGCCAGTATATTTAAGATTCGGCCGTCCTAAATGGCCCAACTTCACCAAAGAAGATGGATCTGATTTTGTAATTGGAAAAGCGCAGCAATTAAGTGAAGGAACTGATGTTTCCATTTTTGCTTGTGGCCATATGGTTTGGAAAGCCATTGAAGCGGGTAGAATTTTAGAAGAAAAGGGATTCAGTGTAGAAGTAATTAATATTCATACCATTAAGCCTTTAGATACAGAGGCAATTATCCAATCTATTTCAAAAACCAAAGCTGCTGTAACTGTTGAAGAACACAATGTGATTGGAGGATTAGGCGACGCTATTGCACAAGTAGCGGCCAAACATTGCCCTATACCTATTGAATACATTGGCACCAATGATACGTTTGGAGAAAGTGGTAAACCAACTGAATTACTTACTAAGTATGGTTTAGATACTCCTTTTATAGTAGCAGCAGCCGAAAAAGCAATGAGTAGAAAATAAATGCGTATTTCTTTTTTCTTGATTTCAATATTAACGCTGCAATTGTTAAAAGCACAATTGCCTGTTATTCATTATGACTCTGGAAAAATTACTATCAATGGTATTGCTGTATCAAAATCAACTCCTAAATCAACATTAGAAGAATTATTAGGAAGTAAAGCATGGTCTGGTAATCTGGCACATATTGGTGACCCTATTACACAAGATCGTACTAAACAGCCTTTTAAATATACTTATATAATTGAGTCTCTTGGAATTAGCATGGGTTGGTTTAATCAACCACCTCAAAATTTAGAATGCAGTTTTTTTATACAAAAAAGCACGGTTCCAGAAAAAAATAAAAGAGATAGAAGAGTTGCTTTTCCTGGTAAAGTATTTATTGGTTCACTGCAATTTGATAAAAATTTAAATGTAAAAGATTTTGAAAATCAATCTGATTTTAAAGTAGTTGCTATCGGTATGGGTAAACCGGAGTATCCATTTACATTAATCAGTTATCAAAATACATTAATCAAATGTTATTTTAACACCGATGGCTATTTACAGGAGTTTAGTACACATTTATAATCTTATCATCATTAAGATTTAAGGAGCCAATCTTTCTCTTTTCCAATTTCCATTTGCATCAATGGAGTATTTGAGTCTGTCGTGTAAGCGGCTGCTTCTGCCTTGCCAGAACTCCATTGATTCGGGCCTTACAATATATCCACCCCAATGAGCTGGTCTTGGAACCATTGATTCATCAGGATATTTTTCGCTGACTTGTTTAAAATTATCTTCTAAAAATGCTCGGTTAGGAATTACCTGACTTTGCGGAGAAACCCATGCGCCAATTCTACTTCCCGCAGGGCGAGATAAAAAATAAGCATCACTATCTGCTGCAGAAATTTTTTGTACTACTCCTTCTATTCTCACCTGACGCTCTAATTCTTTCCAGAAAAAAAGTAGGGCAACATGGTGATTATTGGCCATTTCCATACCCTTGCTACTATTGTAATTGGTAAAAAAAACAAACCCATCATCCGTATATCCTTTTAGTAAAACAATTCTAGCTGATGGCTTACCCTCGTTGGTAACTGTTGATAATGTCATTGCGTTCACTTCATCAATTGCAGCATTGGTTGCTTCTTCCCACCATGCAGTAAATTGAATAAATGGATTCATTGCTGCATCTGCTTCATCAAAAGATTGCAGCATATAATCTCTTCTAATATCAGCAATTGAACTGGCCATATAACTTTTTTGCAAAGTTAATCAGAAATAGTCATCGTCTTTACATCATGTTTACCTGATATATACGTGTACATCGCTGGAATAACAAACAAAGTGAGCAGCAATGAGAACATGATACCTCCAACAATTACAATACCCAAAGGCATTCTACTGGTTGCAGCCGCTCCCAGGCTCAATGCAATAGGTAAAGCGCCTAATGCAGTAGCTAAACTGGTCATTAAGATCGGACGCAGTCTTTGTGCGGAAGCTTCTAATACTGCTTCATTTTTGGGCAATCCAAATTCTCTTTTTTGATTGGCAAATTCAACAATTAAAATTCCATTCTTCGTTACCAATCCAATCAACATGATCATTCCGATTTGAGAAAATATATTGATGGTTTGATCAAATAACCACAAACAAAGTAATGCACCTGATAATGCTAAAGGCACAGTAAACATAATAGTGAGTGGGTCTTTGAAACTTTCAAACTGTGCAGCCAAAACCAAATAAATTAAAATCAATGCTAGCCCAAATGCAAATGTGGTATTAGAGGAACTATCAGCATAATCCCTAGATGGACCGCTCAAAGCAGTTTTAAAACTTTCATCCAATAGTTTGTCGCCAATACGTTGCATGGCTTTCACGCCATCTCCAATAGTTTTGCCTTCTGCTAATGATGCAGAAATGGTGGCAGCTTTGTATCGGTCGTAATGGTAGAGTGTAGGTGGATTGGAATTTTCTACAATTTTTACTACAGCACTTAAAGGAATTCTTTCCCCTCTGTTATTTCTAACATATAATTTTTCAATATCTCCCGGTTTTTGGCGATCGGTGTATTCAACTTGAGAAATTACCTGATACTGCCTTCCATTCATGATAAAATATGCCAAACGTCTGCCACTGAATGCACTTGAAACCACATCGCCTACATCTTGCATACTCAAACCCAGATCCTTGGTTTTAATTCTATCAATTGTTAATTGTAATTCTGGTTTACTGAATTTTAGATTGACGTCAACGTTTTGAAATGTCTTGTCTTTTTTAGCTTCTTCCAAAAATTTAGGAATCACCGATTTAATTTTCTCGAAATCTAAATTCTGTAAAATATATTGAACCGGTAATGCGCCTCTAGATCCAGTTCCTACAGAGATGGTTTGTTCTTCTACAGGAAAAATTCTAAGGTTATTGAATCGAGGTAACTTTTTGGTAATCTCCTTAGCTATTTCACTTTGACTTTTCTTTCTTTCATTTGGTTCAACCAATCTAAGACCAGCTGTTCCCGAATTGAGACCAGACCCGCCAAATCCTGGCATCGCCACAAATACGAATTTTTTTTCTGGAATAGAATCAATTAGATAGTTCATTAATTTGTCTCCAGCTTCTAACATATAACCATAACTGGCTCCCTCAGGGCCAGACATTTGAAAACGAATTCGATTTTTATCTTCTAATGGCGCTAACTCACTTTGTAAGTTGGACCCAATAAAATAAATAGACGCCATACAAGCAACAATAATTACCCATGCCATCCAGCGTATTTTCAAAAATCCAGCTAATAAATTTTTATAGCCATTCTCCATTCCCCTAAAAAATGGTTCTGTTCTTTCGTAAAACTTACCATGCCCAGAATCCTTTCTATTAAGCACTACATTTAATACAGGAGTGATGGTTAATGATACAAATGCTGAAACCAATACCGCACCTGCTACTACAATACCAAATTCGCGGAACAACCTACCCACAAAACCTTGCAAGAAAATTACTGGAAGGAATACTACGGCTAGTGTAATAGAAGTAGAGATTACTGCAAAGAAAATTTCCTTACTTCCTTCCAATGCTGCTTTACGAATGGGTAGCCCTTGTTCTAGCTTTCTAAAAATATTTTCGGTGACCACAATTCCATCATCTACCACTAATCCTGTTGCAAGAACAACGCCTAATAAAGTCAATACATTAATAGAGAATCCAGAAAGATACATTATAAAGAATGTAGCTACCAATGAAATAGGAATATCAATCAACGGACGAATTGCGATCATCCAATTTCTAAAAAAGAAGAAAATAACCAGTACTACCAAAGTAAAAGAAATCAATAAAGTTTCTTCTACTTCTTTCAGTGATTTTCGAACATTGGCTGTTTGATCGATCAAGATGGTTGTTTCAAAATCACCTTTTTCATTCTTTTGTATTTCTTCTAGTCTTTTGTAAAATTCATCGGCAATTTTAATATAGTTGGCACCAGGCTGAGGTAATATTTGAAGCCCCACTGCACTTACTCCATTTAAACGCCAACTAAACTCATCTTGCTCAGGGCCTATTTCAATTTTTGCAACATCAGATAAACGAGCAATGCCCGTTGCATCCTGACGCAGTATTAAATTTTTAAAATCATTTTCAGTGGTTAATCTTCCTAATGCACGAATGGTTAATTCTGTATTGTCACCAGAAATTTTGCCTGATGGAATTTCTACATTCTCTGCATTCAAAGCAGCCCTAATATCAGTAAAAGTAATATTGTATGCATTCAATTTATCTGGATTAATCCAGATGCGCATAGAAGGCCGTTTTTGTCCTACAATATTTACACCACTTACTTCAGGAATGGTTTGAAATTTTTCTTGTAAAACAGTTTCTGCATAATCACTCAGTTCAAGTAAACCCTTGGTCTTACTTTGCACAGCCATTAAAATGATAAAGTCTCCACTCGCATCTGATTTACCTACAACAGGAGGCGCATCAATATCTTGAGGTAGATTTCTGACTGCCTGACTTACTTTATCTCTTACATCATTTGCAGCAGTTTCTATATTCTCGGTGATATTAAATTCAACAGAAATATTGCTGGAACCATTTGAACTGGAAGACGTGATGGTCCTGATTCCAGGAATACCATTGATAGATTTCTCCAATGGTTCGGTAATTTGGCTTTCGATGATGTCCGAATTAGCACCAGCATAAGATGTTCTCACATTTACTACTGGAGGATCAATCGCTGGATATTCACGTACTGCTAAAAAACTATAACCGACTACTCCAAATAAAATGATGAGCAAATTCATCACTGTTGCAAGTATCGGTCTCTTTAATGCTAATTCTGAAATATTCATTGTACAATGAAGGGGTTGCTAATATTATTCAGTCAATTTTTTTACACTTCTCACTTTAACAGGCAATTTTGGTCTAACAAACAATACACCTGTTACAACAACGCTATCACCTATTTTAATTCCCTTGGTTACTTCTACCATACCAGCAGACCTAAAACCAGTTTCAATGTCTACAAAAACACCCATTCCATCTTTTACCACAATTAATTTTTTAGCCCTAGCATCAGGTATGATGGCATTGGTAGGAACCATGATGGCGTTTCCACCAGAACTATTGTCTAATAATACTTTTACAAATGTTCCAGGGTTTAAAGAAGATCCATTTAACACTGCACGCACTTTTAAATTTCTTGTTGTTGCATTCAATTGAGGATCTGTTGCAACAATTTCAGCTTTTCTTTTAGTGTCAGCCTCATTGGTTTGAATGGTCACCATTCTGCCTTTTTTTATTAGGCCTGTATAAGATTCAGGTACATTGAAATCAATCTTTACTTTATCTACTTGTTGTAAAGTAGTAAGTACCGTTGCTGGAGTAACATATGCTCCAGGACTCACTTGCCTCAATCCTAACACACCAGAAAATGGCGCTTTAATAATTGTTTTATCTATTTGTGCTTGAGTTACTGCTAAATCTGCTTTAAAACCATTCACTTGATTCAACGCCAAATCATAGTCTGCCTGATTTATTCCATTGATGGAAATTAATTTCTTAAGTCGTTGCTCCGTTTTCTGTGCCATGTCTAATAGCACTTTTGTTTTACTAACAGAAGCTTGTAAATCGGCATCATTAATTTTTGCTAAAACTGATCCTTGACTAACATTTCCACCATCAGGAATATTGAGGTAGGTTAGCCTTCCACTAATTTCTGAATTGATGGAAACTGTTTCATTTGGAATAACAGCGCCACTGACTTCAACAGTATTGGAAATAGTGCTTCCGCCTGCTATAATTACATCTACAATTGGAACCGACTGAGGTTTGGCGCTTTGAGCTGGTGCTTCTTTTTTTTGCTTGCAAGAAAAAATCAATACCAAAAAAGACAAGCCAATAATGGTTTTTTTCAAATCCTTCATTTTTAGACCATTAAAGATAGAATTTATTTAGGCTTTTATAGTCAACAAAGTACAAATGGCTAAATCGAGAAATACGTCCCCTAAACTGAACTTTCCGCAATCAATTTGTACATTCATAGCCTAAACGATTGAACTTATGTATTCTCTTTCGCAACAATATCCCTCTAGAAGAGCATTTATCACCGGTGCAGCTTCTGGATTGGGTAAAGCATTTGCCACAGAATTAGCCTCAGATGGTTGGACTATTGGTATGGCAGATAATAATTCGATTGAATTACAAAAAGCAGTAGAGGAAATGAAGGCCCTTGGTGCTAATGCACTGATGTATTCACTGGATGTTTCGGATAAAGACCAGTATAAATTAGTATCCCAACAGTTTTTAACTGATGCAGGAGGCATTGATTTGCTCTTTAATAACGCTGGTGTAGGTGATGGGGGGAATTTTGAAGAATATTCTTTAGAAAATTATGAGTGGATGATTAGTATCAATCAATTGGGGGTGGTTTATGGTTGTTACTATTTTATTCCTGCAATGAAAAAACAACAATCAGGTCATATCCTCAATACCGCGAGTGCAGCTGCTATTGGATGTGCCCCAACAATGGGAGCCTATAATATGACCAAAGCTGCTGTGGTTGCCATTAGTGAAACCCTATACAGTGAGCTAATGGATTTTAATATTCATGTGTCTTGTATTCAACCTACTTATTTTAAAACCAATATCAGCCAATCTGCAAGAGGTGGAAATACCATTCAGAAAATCACTCAAAATTTTATTGACAGATCTGGCCTCGAGGCAAAAGAAGTTTCACAGGAGATCTTGCATAGAGCCGGGAAAAAAGAACTCTATATTATTCTTCCAAAGTCTGCACATAAAATGTGGTTATATAAAAGATTTGCTCCAACTAAATTTAGAAAAATAGTAAAAGAGCAATTTATGGGTGCCATGCATAAAGCATTAAAATATTCAAAATAAAAATGATGAAAGCCAATCAGGTATTTAGTTTAGAAGGAAAAGTCGCATTAATTACAGGTGCCAGTAAAGGCATTGGAGAAGCAATTGCTCGAATTTTTGCAGCCAATGGAGCCAAAGTAATTATCAACTCCAGAAAACAAGAAGAGCTGGATAAAGTAGCCGCTTCCATAAAAGCAGAAGGTGGTGAATGTACAGGAATAGCAGCCAATGCAGGAGATATTGCAGCTTGTAAAATACTGGTAGAACAATCCATCGCTTTATATGGAGGGATTGATATTCTGGTAAATAATGCAGCGAGTAATCCGGTTTTTGGGCCAGTTGTAGAATGCGAAGAATGGGCTTTTGATAAGATCATGAATGTAAACGTGAAAGCCCCTTTTGAATTGGGAAAATTGATCTATCCAATTATGAAAGAAAGAGGTGGGGGATCAGTAATCAATATCAGTTCTATTGCCGGGCTTACGCCAGATCCGGGATTAGGAATGTATTCTGTTTCGAAAGCCGCGCTAAATATGCTTACTAAAGTATGTGCAAAGGAATGGGGCAAAGATGGCATAAGAGTAAACTCCATTTGTCCTGGGTTGATCAAAACTAAATTTTCTGAAGCATTGTGGCAGGATGAGAAATGGTTGAATCGATTTGTGAAAATGGCCCCGATCGCCAGAATGGGAACTGTGGAAGAAATTGCAGGGATGGCTTTGTTCTTAGCTTCAAGCGCTTCAGGTTATAGTACAGGAAATATTTTTACAGCAGATGGAGGTGTAACAATTTAATTATGGAAGCGATATTTATTACTGAGCGATTAAAACCATTGTTGCCTGAAATCAAACAGTTCGTGCAAGATGAATTAATTCCATTAGAGAAAGAAAATACAACAAGACCATTTAAACAGACTGAAAAATTATTAGCTGTTAAAAGAGAAATGGTAAAAGCCAAGGGATGGTGGAATTGTCATTTACCAAAAGAAGAAGGTGGAATGGGATTAAGCCTTTGTGAATTTGGACAAGTGAGCGAATTATTATCATTGGCACCCTATTATGGCCAATATACTTTTAATGCACAACCACCCGATATTGGTAATACCGAACTGATCGGAAAATTTGCGTCTGATGCCATCAAGAAAAAATTTCTTCATCCATTATTGGAAGGAAAAATTCGAAGTTGTTTTTCGATGACCGAACCCGAAAACCCTGGCTCAAATCCAACCAGGATGGCCACTACAGCTGTTCGGGAAGGAAATGAATATGTAATCAACGGTCATAAATGGTTTACTTCTTCTGCTGATGGAGCCGCGTTTGCAGTGGTCATGGCAGTTACCAATCCGGATGCACCAAAGCACCAACGTGCCAGTATGATCATTGTTCCAACTGATACGCCGGGTTTTGAATTCATCAGAAATATACCTGTATTTGGTGAAGCAGGAGAAGGTTGGGCAAGCCATGCAGAAATCAGATACAATAATTGCAGAGTACCTGTAGAAAATTTAATTGGCCAAGAAGGGGAAGCATTTAAACTAGCACAAGAAAGATTAGGACCAGGAAGAATTCATCACTGTATGCGTTGGGTAGGTATTGCAGAAAAATCATTCGACCTTATGTGTAAAAGAGCAGCAACAAGAGAAATGGATGAAGGTGTTTTGCTAGGACAAAAACAATTTATACAAGGATTTATTGCTGAGAGCAGGGTTGAAATAGATGCTTCCCGATTATTGGTATTGCGTACAGCACATAATATTGATTTATATGGTGCAGCAGCCACCAGGGATCAAATTGCAGGTATTAAATTTTATGTTGCCAATATGGTGTTGAAAGTTTTAGATCGTGCCATTCAAGTGCATGGCGCCATGGGCATTTCCGATGAAACCATGTTGGCGAATTTATACCAACATGAAAGAGGTGCAAGAATTTGGGATGGGGCTGACGAAGTGCATATGCAAAGCTTGGCATTGAGTATTTTGAAAAAATACGGAATGGAGAAAAGAAAATAATCAATGAATATTCATGGAAAAAACGGTAGCACTTAGCGAGGAAGAATTGGGTTTGAAAGATGCATTGAATAATTATATTTCAGCTCATGCTTTGCCCATTCAAACAATCGAAAATATCAGTCGATTTCCTGGAGGATATTCTAATCTTACTTATTGCTTATCTACCAAAGCAAAAGAATATGTGCTCAGAACGCCGCCACATGGGGCCAATATAAAATCGGCACATGATATGGGCAGAGAATTTAAAGTGCTCAGTTTACTAAAGCCGCATTTCGCGCAAGTGCCTACTCCTATTGATTTTTGTGAAGATGTTTCTATTTTGGGTGCGCCATTTTATATCATGGAAAAACTAGAGGGCACAATACTTCGAGCATACAATGCACCAAAAATGCAATTGCCTGCTTCCACATTTACTTTACTATCCGAACAATTGATCGATACATTGGTTGCATTGCATTCAATTGATATTGCTTCAACTCATTTAGATCAATTAGGTAAACCAGATGGCTATGTGCAAAGACAAGTAGAAGGTTGGATCAAGCGGTATTATGCAGCAGAAACAGATACAATAGAAAGCATGAATCAGGTAGCAAAATGGTTACAAAGCTTTCGCCCGATCGAACAAGCACCTGCTTTTTTACACAACGATTTTAAATACGACAATGTTATTTTCTCCAATGATTTTACTAAGGTAATTGGAGTACTTGATTGGGAAATGAGCACGGTGGGCGATCCATTGATGGACTTAGGAGCCATGCTGGCATATTGGTTTGAAGCAGGAGAAGGGGAAATATTTAAACAATACAATTTAAGTTGGTTGCCTGGTAATTACACACGCAAACAATTAATTGATCGATATGCATCAAAAACGGGGAGAGACTTAAGCGATATACATTTTTATTTTGTGTTCGGTTTGTTTAAGAATGCAGTTATTGCGCAACAAATTTATCATCGTTATAAACAAGGACATAGTTCAGATGAAAGATTCGGTGCAT
The DNA here is from genome assembly GCA_004294465.1 of Sphingobacteriia bacterium. Classification (GTDB taxonomy): domain Bacteria; phylum Bacteroidota; class Bacteroidia; order Chitinophagales; family Chitinophagaceae; genus Sediminibacterium. Next base: position 19,019 of record REAV01000072.1, read on the forward strand.
TGCTGCCGATGATTCAGTTATTGGGCGCAAAGGCTTTAGTGGAAATAAAAAATTAAGGCGCCAAATAAATATTTAACGCCTTAATTAGTTGATTAGTTTTTGATTAATTGAAGTAATTGTCTTTTTTTACCATCAAAAATTTCTAAGAAGTAGATGCCTTTTTGCAATTCAGCAATTGAGAAATTCACTTGTTGACTTCCTTTTGCAAAAAGCAGTGTTTTTCGAATATTTCCAGTATTGTCTATTATTCGAATAGACAAAATTTGGGTTAATCCGCTAGTGTTTTTAGGATCAAGTTTTTCTTTTGCCGAAAAACTATTGTTATTTAGAGAAACAGTTACTGAATTAGCAGCAGGATTTGGAAATATTGTAGGTTTTATAGTTGTAGATGCTGTTCTGTATCCACTGCTACACAATGGAGTAAAATCCGCCACAGATACTGCATTAGTTCTACCACAGCCAGTAACAGCAACAACTGTAATGCTGCCATAACTAATATTTGGCCAATTGTAAGTGAATAAATAAGGGTCAGTAGTTTCTTCTAAAAACGTTCCATTAATATACCATTGATACTTAACAGCATCCTGATAACCATTGATACTAACAATTAGCGGTTCATTACACAAAGGTTCTAAATATCCATATAAAAATGTTGTTCCACCCCAACTTGCACAAGTACAAAACTCAATTTGATTGGTTGATATTTTTGTACAAGCCCCAGTACCGATTGATGCATAAACAGTACCTCCTGAATTAGTTGGGCTGGTGATAGTAACACTATTACCATTTGATGTTGTATAGGGTGAAGCATTTCCATTAATTAATAATCCATTGTTGGTGTACCAAGTGATTGCAAAATTAGCAGATGGTAAATTTGGAGCTGTTACTGTTAAACTATTACAATCAAATCCGAAAGTAGTATTAGTTAAATTGAAATCGGGTAAAGGATTAGTAACCGTTGTGTTAGAATTAAGTGTGGTATAGTTACTGTTATTTAATACAACTGTTGCTGCAACACTCGAAACACTACTTGCACTTGATGAGGATGTAAGCGTAATAGTGTTAGTGCTTGTACTAAAAGTTTGAGGTGCGGGGCTACCATTGTATATCCAACCATTATTGCTGGAACCCAAGTTCCAATCATAAGACAAAGTGCCTGAAGAACTATATACATTGGTAACTATAAAATCTTTTATAACACTTGTTCCACAAGGAATAGTGGTAGGACCTGTTAGTGTAAATGTTGGGGTGGGTGGTGTTTCAACAATTCGAATTTTTTTAATACGTATAATTTTAGAACCTCCATTTGTTGCAGGCATTGCACTAATTTCTAATGTAGTTTGATTGCTGCCTTGTACAAAGGGGCCAAATAGTCTTTCTTCAAATGAAGTTGTGGAAACTTGAAAAGCAAATGACAAATTTGGTGATAATGCTTGTGGCCCAGTACAAGCATTGTTTCCACCTCCCCCATTATTATTTACATCAATTCTTAAATAAGGTCCAGTTGGATAACCAAGTGTATATACATTGGCAGCAAGTGTTATATAAATTTGATAAGTGTGCCCAAATTTAAAATCATAATTAACCCTGAATCTAGTGCCCTTTTGAGAGCTTGTTGACTCATAAATTGTTGCCATCTCCACAGCTAAAAGTGAACCATTGTATTGTGGTTGCCCCAATTTTGTTTGATGTTCAATTGTACCAGATACAGTTCCTGTAGCAGGCACATTAGTTGCTATTCCAAATAAATTACATGGTGGATTACTTGGGTTCCAAGCTTGATAATCAATAGTTACATTTTGGGCATTACTGATTATTGACAAAGAAACAGCTAGAGCAATTATGATACTTTTCATAAATTTTAAGTTTAATCAATTATTTAATAAGATGAGCTTGAATGCCAATACCTATTTGAATATTGCTATTACGTCCTTCAATACCATTAAACTTGTAACTAGAGTAACTCATTATAAATTCTAGCCCAATACTAGAATTAAAATAAATAACAGGTCCAGCTGAAAAAGAAAAGTTATTTTTTGAAGTATTTGCATTTTTGTCACCTTCTAAACCAAATTGATATAGTCCTTCTACTAAGAGATTAATTCTATTATCAATAGGTAAACAATAATACCTAAGAAATGGTCCTATATTAAAATTATTGTATTTAGAATATACACTAGTTCCTGTACCTTTTACTCCACGTAATCGGATTCCAGATTTTACACCTGTAGCAAATTTATTAGTAAAAAAATAGCCTATAGTAGGGTTTATTTCTACTGTATAGGCTGAAGATTGAGAAGAGTTTGCACTTTTATTAGTTTCAGAGTTAAAACTAATATTCCCTCCTACCAACCAATTACCCTTGGTTAATTGTCCTTTAGCAGTGTTAATTATTAAAATGCTCAAAAGGCTTATGTATAAACTTTTCATTTTAGAAAGAATTTTTTTCTAGATTATTCAAATCGTGTGTAAACGTAAATAATAAACTTAGTATAAATCAGCACTACAAATAATACGGTGAAATAACGACTAGTTTTTTTTAGGGATAAATACTGTGATAATTGATTTACTTTTCGAGGATAACACTAAAATCCATCCTTCCTTCTATACATTCCCCCTCTCCAATTGAAACGGGCAGATTGATATTGTTCAAAAGATTTCTGTACATAATAGCCCAATTCTAAATCGTTGAGCTGATGAACCAATTCGGAACTTGGTCTGTAACGAACCATGAACGTATCTAATTCCGGAGTTTGCAGTTTAGTGATTTTTCTTACAAAAGCCTTACTAAATCTGCTGTTTACATATTTTTCGTTTTCCTGTTCAATCAATCTTTTTTGCAAAGCCAAAATACTTGCATTGCGTTTGAAACGGAACATATTGATGATCTCATCTAAATCAAATCCTACAGCGGTTCCTGGATTATATGAACTGAGAGGTTTGACTATACCCAAAGACGGCTTTCTGAAATTAAATATCTTGGCATAGTCTTGTCGATTCATTGCCGAATCGTATCGGTAATAATTATTGCGCACTTTAACTTCTGGTAATTGAGCAGAATATACATGAATCATTACATTGAAATTATCCAGATTGCTGATGGTGTCAACCGGATACTTCATAGTAGATTTACCAATCATCGAAAACCAAATTGAATCGGTATTTTTTACAGTGAGTATATACCTACCTGTTGAATCGGTGATGGTACCTCTTCCAGAAGTACTTTGTACCGCAACGGCTTCTAATGGTCTTCTAGCAGAAATATCATACACTGTTCCACTGATGGTAGTGAATTGCGCATTGGCTTCACCCAAGAATACTGCATTCAACAGTACCAATAAAATGAAATAAATGCGTAGCTTTTTCCTCAATGGCCTTTAATTAATTTGTAATATTAAAGCAGCAAGGGCAGAGTACCATCTTTTGTAAAGGAATTAACGCCTTTTTTGCACTTAAAATTGATGCTCCAGAATATAAGGCAACATTTTACGCCAGGTTGGCCAATCATGCTTCCATTCAGCTCCCCAAATGTCGAGTTCATAATTTATCCCTTTATTGTATAATATGCCTGCAAACTCCCTTGCAGCATCAGGAGCTTCATAAGGCCCCTCACCGGAAAAAATATGAATATGATGGCTTTTACGAATGTTATCAAAATACCAGGGATCGCTCAAATTTGGCATATAATGGACCGGGCTGTTAAAGTAGACCTGATCATCAAAATAGCCATCGGTATACTCAGTAAGGTTATACAC
>REAV01000118.1 GCA_004294465.1 Sphingobacteriia bacterium
AGAAAATTCAGCCGTTCGGATGAGCAGATGTTCTAGTCAATCATTTCAGTTTATATGCAATAAATACCTGTCTATTTCGTTATGCTAAGTGCAAATAACACCCTATGTCTTTACGCAGTTTACTCGATTTCTTAGAGCCAGTGAATATGGCAATGTTATCTAATGATGAAGGATTTAAGGATACACAGTTGGGTAAACATATATTGGTTTTCGAAGAAGAACTTCCTGATATCTCAACGGCAGATCTGGTAATTGTGGGTTGTGGCGATATGCGTGGAATGGGTATGCAGTATACTTCCAATAATGCCCCTAACGCCATCCGTTCTCAATTTTATGCTTTGTTTTATTGGCATACAGAAGTTACAATAGCCGATTTGGGTAATATAAAAACTGGTGCCACTATTGCTGATAGTTATGCAGCTGTTAAAACAGTTGTTGCCGAACTCATTCAAATGGGTAAAAAAGTATTGATTTTAGGCGGGTCGCATGATATGACAACTGCACAATATTTAGCCTATGGCAATAATGAAAAAATCATTGATGCTGTTGTAGTTGATGCAAAGATTGATTTGGATATGGAGAGCGTTGAGCCTGCTGATCAGTTTTTGGTTGATATGTTTACTGGTATTCCTAATTATTTAAAGCATTACACCCATATCGGATTTCAAAGTTATTTCATGCATCCCCATATGCTCGAAACCATTGATAAATTAGGGTTTGATTGCTATAGAGTAGGGAAAGTGAAAGAGTCGATTGAAGAAATGGAACCAGCTATTCGAAATAGCGAATTATTCAGTTTTGATATTGCTGCTATTCAAAATGCACATGCCCCTGCAAATCATATTACACCCAATGGCTTTAATGGCGAAGAAGCTTGCACATTAATGCAATATGCAGGAATGAGTAAAATCTGCAATAGTATTGGATTGTATGGATTTATTGAAGAACAAGATTTGCATCAACTTACTGCAAAACAACAGGCACATATGCTTTGGTATGTATTAGATGGTATTCAAAAAGGCAAACAGGAAGCCGATCTGGAAAACCGAAATGCATTCAATGAATTTACAATGGCTTTTGCTGAAGTAGAAACTATTTTTTTACAAAGTAAAAGAACAGGAAGATGGTGGATGCAATTACACGATGGCAAATATGTAGCCTGCAGTTATCGCGATTATGTAACTGCATGTAACAATGATATTCCAGAACGCTGGATGCGCGCTGCTGAAAGAATTTAAATTTTAATGATTGATTATTGTAAATTACAGTTCGATAAATGTAATTTATGAGGCATTCGATTTTATTGGCACTACTGACCACCGCATTCATTTTTTCTGCATGTTCTGTTCAAAAGAAAGCAACAGTAGAAAGCCCTTCTAGTATAGCTTCTTTAGCAAAAACAGCGATTCTCGATAAACCTGATTTTGCCCCCGCGCATGTAGGGATCAGCATTTACGATCCTGCCGAAAATAAATTTCTATTTAGTTATCAAGACACTAAGTATTTTGTACCTGCTAGTAATACCAAATTATTTACCTGTTTTGCAGCGCTGAAAAATTTAAAAGATAGCCTGGTTGCATTTGAATATTTGCCCAACACAGAAAACACTGCAGTTCGTTTTACAGGAGACCCAACATTTTTGCATCCCGATTTTAAGCAAGAAAAAGTATTTAATTATTTACAGACCAATGTGCCTAATATTACTTTTGTAACCCCTAGATGGAATGCAGCTTCATTCGGAAATGGTTGGGCCTGGAATGATTACGATGCCAATTATATGCCGGAAAGGTCGGCCATGCCTATTTACAGCAACTTAGTTTGGTTTTCTAAAAAAGGCAATCAATTAAACATTATCCCTAAAGCATTTAAAGATTCGGTCAATATTTTTGCTAGCATGGCAGATGGCAAGTTTGCTATCAATAGAGATAAATCCGACAACCATTTTGAAATCGTAAAAAGCAATAGAACATTTACTACTACACAAATTCCTTTTACTACAAAGAAGTCGTTCGAAGATGTTTCTTTGAATTTACTGGAAGATACCCTTAATCGAGTTTTGCATTTTGCCAGTGCTATCAATGATCAAACAGCAGTCTGGAAAAAATTCTATTCTCAACCTACCGATTCAATGCTCAAATTAATGATGCATGAAAGTGATAATTTCTTTGCTGAGCAAACTTTGCTCATGGTAGGCAATGAAAAAATTGGATTAATGGATGATAATAAAACCATCGACACTTTATTAAAATCCGATTTTCTAGGCTTACCTCAAAAACCCAAATGGGTGGATGGGAGTGGATTGAGCCGTTACAATTTAATGACCCCTCAAGATTTTGTATGGATACTTACTCAGATGAAGCAGTCATTTTCATGGGAGCGCATTAATACCATTTTACCCGGAGCCAATGAAGGCACTTTAGCTGGTTTGTATAAAGGCTATGAAGGGAAGATTTATGCTAAAACAGGCACATTAAGTAATCATGTAGCATTAAGTGGCTATATCACCACAAAGAAAGGAACACCACTTATTTTTTCTGTTTTGGTAAACGCACATCAAACAACAGCAGGAAATATTCGTAAATCAATCGAGCAATTTATTACTGGAATAATAGACAACTATTGATTATAATTTACCAAACATTCTATCCAGGTAGTCTTCTTTAAACTCTAAATAAGTGGGGCTTCCGTTAGGGCTAAGATTGGGACTGGAACAGGCAAATAAAGAACTGATTAACTGGCTCATTTCTTTTTGATCTAATGGCTTACCAGATTTAATTGATTGTTGTTTTGCCATGCATCGAATCAATTGCTCTCTTTTACTAAATTTCACTTCGCTGCTAAAATGTTTGAATTGTTCAATCAACATTTCTACTGCATGTTTTTCGTCACCAGCAATTACATCTGCTGGGGTACCTTGAATAACAAAACTATTTTGACCGAAAGGTTCTATTTGATAACCGATAGCCTGAAGTTCTGGCAATAACTCAGTTAATAAAACAGCATCTGCACCCACCAATTCCAAACTTATAGGGAATAAACTTTTTTGTGTGGTTGCTTGCTGACTATGCGCCATAGCACTATATCCTTCGTATAAGATACGCTCGTGTGCTAATTGTTGATGTACCAATAAAAATCCATTCTGAATAGTAACAACAATATATGTTTGATGTAATTGAAACAGTGGTTTGTCTGTTAATGTAATGGTATTGGAAACAATTTTGGCAGCAGGCGTAAATAATGATTCATTTACAGTAGATACTTTATTGCCAGCAGCGCTACTGGTAAAAAATTCTTTCCAATGTTTCAATTCACTTTTTTCATTGGGTTCAATGAAATGAGCCTGGTTTTTTTGCGAAAAAGTTTTGTATAAATTAGAAGATACTGCAGCATTTTGCTGATCGCTGGTAAATGGCTTACTCACCGCATCCAAGCCTTGTATATCTGCGTTTAAAGAAAAATCCAAAGAAGGAGCAATACTAAACTGAGCTAATGCATGTTTAATAGCAGCTTGTACAAATGCATATATAATTTTCTCGTCTTCAAATTTAATTTCCTGTTTAGTAGGGTGCACATTAATATCAATTTGAGCAGGATCTAAATCGATGTATAATACATAACTTGGAAAACTATCTTTCGGAACAATTCCTTCAAAAGCTGCATTTACGGCATGATTTAAATAAGCACTTTTGATAAAGCGATTGTTCACAAAAAAATACTGATCACCCCTGGTTTTACGAGCAGTTTCTGGCTTGCCGATAAAACCAGTAATATTCATGTAGTCTGTTTCTTCTGAAACAGATACTAATTTAGCATTATAACTATTGCCTAAAATTTGTACAATTCTTTGTTTGCTATTCCCAGCTTCTAAATGAAAAACTTCCTGACCATTGCTGGTTAAGGAGAAAAATATATTGGGGAATGCAATAGCAACTCGCACAAACTCTTCTACTATCTGACGCATTTCTGCGGCATTGCTTTTTAGAAAATTTCTTCTTGCAGGAACATTAAAAAAAAGATTCTTCATGCTGATGCTTGTGCCATTGGGAGCAGCGCAGGAAGATTGATTGATGATTTTGCTATTTTCTATTTCAATAAAAGTTCCTAACTCATCCTCGGCTCTTTTGGTTTTGAGTTCTACCTGTGCAACAGCAGCAATCGATGCCAAAGCCTCCCCTCTAAATCCCATGGTTTTGATGCTGAATAAATCATCGATATTCCTGATTTTACTGGTAGCATGTCTTTCAAATGCCATCTTTGCATCTGCTTCCGTCATGCCTTTACCGTTATCAATCACTTGAACCAATGCTTTACCTGCATCGTTAACGATCAATTTAATAATGGTTGCACCAGCATCCACTGCATTCTCCAATAATTCCTTTACTGCACTTCCAGGTCTTTGAATTACTTCACCTGCTGCAATTTGGTTGGCAATATTATCGGGTAATAATTGTATGATATCTTCCACGGGGCAGCAAAAATAAGATTCCTCCTCCATCTTAACGCGCTCTTGCACTAAATTTGCGTTCTAAATTTCCATGAATCATGCCAAATGCAGCAATAGAGAAGATTAAACGTAGTTTTTTACCCCAAAATTTTGAAATTTCTGATTGGGAAGCATTAGCGCCTTATTTTCAATTATTGGTGGATATGCCCATTAACAGTAAGGCAGATTTAGAACAATGGCTCAAAAATATGAGCGAATTAGAAGCTGTAGTTAGCGAAGATGCCTGTTGGAGACAAATTAAAATGACTTGTGATACTACCAATAAAAAATTGGAAGAATCATTTACTTATTTCTGTATGGAAATTCAACCAAAGCTTCAGCCCTATGCCGATTTACTCAATAAAAAATTAGTGAATTGTCTATTCACCAAAGAGCTTGATCAATCATTGTATCATACTTATTTAAGATCTGTTCAAAAGAGTATTGACTTATTTAGAGAAGAAAATATACCAATTCAAG
>REAV01000119.1 GCA_004294465.1 Sphingobacteriia bacterium
CCTACTGGAAATTTTTTATTGGTTGCCAATCAAAACTCCGATGAAATTGTAGTTTTTAAAAGAGATCAAAATTCTGGTTTACTTACAGATACAAAAGAAAGAATTAAAGTGGGTGCCCCAGTTTGCATCCAATTTATTGCGAATTAAATTATCTTCTTTTTTGCCATCTGTTTCCCCCATTCTTTGATGCGCTATGTGATCTTGGTGAATAGGCTGGGGCTTCGCCAAACTCTTGTGGAACGAGGATCTTGTCTACTTGCTTACCTAATAATTCTTCGATAGCTGCAAATTTTCTTTGCTCTGCTTCACTAATAAATGTAATAGCTGTTCCTTGACTTTCTGCTCGCGCTGTTCTTCCAATTCGGTGTATATAATCCTCTCCATCATTAGGAACATCAAAGTTGATCACTAATTCAATTTCTTCGATATCTATTCCTCTACTTAGAATATCAGTTGCTACCAATATTTTTAATTTCTTATTTCGGTAATCCTGCATTACTTTCTCTCTCTTGTCTTGCAATAAATCGGAATGAATTTCTTCGATGGAGAACTTTGCCCGCTTTAATTCAGCAGTTAACTGTTTTACGTTTTGCTTTTTTGAACAAAAAATAATTACTCTCGTATAGTCTTTACTATTCAATACAAATTTGATCAGTGGAATTTTTTGTTGTTCATACACCACATATGCTTGCTGTACAATTTGTTCAGGAGGCTTTGATACTGCTATATTAATTTCAACTGGATCTTTTAATAATTTACGAGCCAGATCCCTCATCTTAGGAGGCATAGTAGCAGAAAACAATAAGTTCTGTCTTTGTTTTGGCAGAAACGAAATGATCTTCATGATATCATCATTAAAACCCATATCGAGCATTCGATCTGCTTCATCGAGTACCAGATAATTTACTTCTTTCATTTTTACATAGCCCATATTTAAATGTGCTATCATTCTACCAGGAGTACATACTACCATATCAACGCCACTGCTCAATGCTTTCTTTTCTGTTACAAAAGAATTGCCATCACCTCCACCATACACAGCAATACAACTGATATCAGTAAAGTATCCCAATCCTTCCATCGTTTCAGCAATTTGAATGGCGAGCTCTCTGGTGGGCACTATTATTAATGCATTGATTTGGTGTGCTGCGTGATGACTGGTGAGCATTTTATGAATAATCGGCAATAAAAATGCGGCAGTTTTACCTGTTCCAGTCTGAGCTGATGCAATGATGTCTTTTCCTGCTAAAATGGGTTGAATTACTTGTGCTTGAACAGGCGTTGCTGTTTCATATCCCATCGAATCTATGCCTTCTAATAACTTTTCGTCTAATCCTAATTCTCTAAAATTCAAAATATATGTTTCGTTGATATTGCGATGATCAAGATAAATTTTCCAATTCTGTTAATAATATAGCTTTTACTTCTTCAAAATTTTTACTGAATAATTTTAAGGCTGGAGAAATGGTTTCTAATTGAGCCTGTTGTTTTGCAGATGTTTCTATTGTGTGTGCTAATTTATACATTTCAGCTACTTTAATTACCGACAATGATGATTTAGCATAATGAGCTGACTTATACAATGCAGACCAATCCTGAGCAGATAAGTTTGCCTCCATCTGGCGAATGGTATCTGGCATACTTTCTAAAAACATATTGATAATCGTGCCTTTGTATTCACTATCACCTTCGGCCAATTCATTGAGCATATTCAAATCAACTACTGGAGGTACAAAGGTGGAGACAGGTGTTTCAATTTTGAAATCTGGATTAGTAGTGAAAATTTCATCGAGTGTTTTATACAATGCATCTAAACCAAAGGGTTTAGCTAAGCATCCATTCATACCCACTTTTGCAAATTTATCTCCTTCTGTTCTGCTACTCCAGCCGGTCATAGCGATGATTGGAATGGTTTTATTGATGTCTTTACGGATAATCTGAGTAGCTTCAAAACCGTCCATTTCGGGCATGTTAATGTCCATTAAAATGAGGTCATAATCTCCTTTTCTAAGTAATTCTATAGCTTCTAACCCATTTCCGGCAATATCAAATAAAACCCCCGTAGGTTTTAATGAATGCGTAATCAACTTCTGGTTGACGAAATCATCTTCGGCTATTAAAATCCTTTTCCCTTGTAAAAAATCCGTGTTCATCAATCCTTTTTTTATCAATCTAGAACCATAAATATAAATTATCTGCCGTTTACACCCGAATTAATTCATTGAAAAAGCCAAAAGATTGGATTTTGACTAATTTTTAACCACTTTAATGCAGCCATTTCTACTATTTTTGCCGTCTGCAAGAGAAATAATCTTGTAAACAACCAAAAATGAAAAAATTCTTCTTATTTATTACAGTTCTATCTGGATTGGCTGTTTCGGCTCAAACTTCGGATACTAAGAAAATTACAGTGCCCAATCGTACAAAAGATCATTTTATGATCCAATACGGTGTTGATGCTTGGGCAGGTAGGCCAGATAGTGTTAGAACTGGCGGATTTAGCAGGCATTTTAATATGTATATCATGTTCGACAAGCCATTTAAAACAAATCCAAAAATGAGTGTAGGAATTGGTGTTGGCGTAGGAAGCAGTAATATGTTTTTCAATAATACGAATGTAGACGTTAAATATAATGGCGTAAGATTGCCATTTACTATTGCGGATAGCATCAATCACTTTGATAAGTTCAAGGTAACCACCATGTATTTAGAATTGCCAATTGAGCTTCGTTATTTTTCAAATCCTAATAACATGAACAAATCATGGAAATTAGCCATAGGAGCAAAAGTGGGAACATTGCTTAAGTCTTATTCTAAGGGTAAGAACTACGTAAATCGAAATGGTCAATCCCTCTATGGAACTTCTTTTATTGAAAAAGAGCAAAGCAAGAAATTCTTTAACGGAACTTCATTAGCCGTTACTGGAAGGATTGGGTATGGTATTATTGGCTTACAAGGCAGCTATAATGTTTTAGGTGTATTAAGGGATGGATCCGGTGCTAATATGAACCGATTTAGCGTAGGTATTTCTATTAGTGGATTATAAGAAATGATGATTATATAAAGAAAGCCTCTTTGAGTACAGAGAGGCTTTCTTATTTTGGAGAACGCATGAAAGACTAACTTTATAAAAAAAATTACGCATTGATTGAGAAAAAACAACTGATTGCCCAAGAGGAGAAAGCCGTGTTGGTTGGGGTAATTTTGAAAGAACAAACAAATGAACAGGCAACTGAATACCTGGATGAATTGGCATTTTTATCCGAGACTGCTGGAGCAATTGCAGTAAAAAGATTTACGCAAAAATTAGCTCATCCTGATAGTAGAACTTTTGTGGGAAAAGGAAAATTAGAAGAAATAAAAAACTATTTGAATGGAAAAAATATTCACTTGGTGATTTTTGATGATGAATTAACAGGATCACAAATTGCTAATATTGAAAAGGAGTTGAAAGTTAAAACCATCGATCGAAGTGATTTGATCCTGGATATTTTTGCAAGAAGAGCTAGAACGGCTCAATCTAAAGTACAGGTTGAATTGGCACAGTATCAGTATTTATTACCGCGATTAAAAGGAATGTGGAAGCACTTGGAAAGACAGGGAGGAGGTATTGGAACAAGAGGACCAGGTGAAACAGAAATAGAAACAGATAGAAGAATTGTAAAAGATAAAATTTCCTTACTACGCAAGAGATTAGGTGAGATTGATAAACAAGCATTTACACAGCGAAAAGAAAGAGGAGAATTAATTAGAGTTGCATTAGTGGGTTATACCAATGTGGGCAAAAGCACGCTGATGACCGTTTTGAGCAAGAGTGAGGTATTCGCTGAAAATAAACTATTTGCTACATTGGATACTACAACCAGAAAAGTAGTATTTGAAAATACTCCATTTTTATTAAGTGATACTGTTGGATTCATTCGAAAATTGCCGCATCATTTAGTAGAAAGTTTTAAGAGCACTTTAGATGAAGTAAGAGAAGCAGATATTTTACTGCATGTGGTAGATATTTCTCATCCACAATATGAAGACCAGATTGGAGTAGTGAATAAAACTTTACAAGAATTAAAAGCATTTGAAAAACCCATACTAACCATTTTTAATAAAATGGATGTGTATGAAGAAAAGACTTTTGATGAATGGCTGGAAGATTCCGTAAAGCAAGAACTTTTGCAAGACTTAAAAGACAAATGGGATAATATCACCAATAATAATTGCGTGTTTGTTTCCGCTACTGAAAGAAATAATTTAGATGCATTGCGTGATTTAATTTTAGAAAGGGTAAGAGAAATGTATCAAGTGCGCTATCCGTATAAAACCATGCTCTATTAATTTGATCAATTGCTCAAATTGATTCGACAATCGATTAATGATTGAGTTGTTTATGGAGAAAAAAATCAATTGGATAAAAATTGCTGATTCTGCCGCTGAAATTGTTTGGCAAACCAATCAGATGAGTATTATTGAAGTAGAAGGTAAAAAGGTCACTTTAGTTGCTCATAATCAGGCTTTATTTGCCATTGCACATAAATGCCCCCATGCAAGTGGAGTGATGGCTGATGGATTTATAGATGGGCTTGGAAACGTGGTTTGCCCTTTACACAGATACAAGTTTTCATTGGAAAATGGGCGAAATACGAGCGGGGAAGGCTATTATTTGAAGACTTATCCCGTTGAAAACAACCAAAATGGGGTTTTTATAGGCTTTGAGGCCAACCGATTTTTTAATTTTTAGCGTATTTTTTTTGTAAGAAACTCTAAACCCCTATTTTTGCAACCCCAATGGGGAAATTCCTCCTTAGCTCAGTTGGTTAGAGCATCTGACTGTTAATCAGAGGGTCTCTGGTTCAAGTCCAGAAGGGGGAGCTTAAAAACAAAAGGGTTATACATTATAGTATGACCCTTTTTTTAGCCATTTTTTAAATAATGTACATATATTTGTACATATTTAAGTACAAA
>REAV01000120.1 GCA_004294465.1 Sphingobacteriia bacterium
ACTCACAAAACGGGTTGCCAATTTTTTACAGATAAATTGTGCAGTTGCAGAACTGGTTGCTAATAAATGAATCACTTCTCTTCCTTCTTTGTATCCACCATTTGCTGGAAAGTTTTTTCCGAGAATGGTCTTTGCAGAATCATCATGCTTATCTGCGCGAAATAAAAAATCGCCTTCCATCACAAATCCTCTCTTTTCTAAATTATCCTTACCCGTTCTATCTAATAAATTTCTACCTGGGGCATCTTTAATTAATGGCCTAACACTCCAGCCTGTTAATGCTCTTGCTACAGAAGTAACATCAGCTTGCGTATAACCAGCATCTACTCCCATAGTATGCAATTCCATAATTTCACGAGCATAGTTTTCATTCAAGCCTTGCACTTTTTTTGCTTGAATGGTTTTATTGAGTATTTCTGCACCAGCTGGATTGGTAGCCATCATTTCATCTGCCTTTTGTTTTAATTGTCTATCTACAAAAGCATTTCCTCTTTTATTAGCTACGCTATTATTATTGCTTACACTATTAGCATTATCCAGAAATTCTAACATAGCAGGATGCTTTGCTGTAGCTTCTAACATGGTTTCAAAATTACCTGTTACATTGGGGCGAATGGCATCACGCTCATAAGTAAGTATATATTGCTGACATTGTTGTTTGGTGATGGAAACATTAAAATGATTGAACCAAAAATCTGTTAAGAGTTCATGCAATTGATTATTACTATAAGCTGCACGAATAATTTTTTGATTGATGAGTTCGCTTTGTAATTGAATAATTGGTTTAAAGCCCTCTTTAAGCATCAATTGTCTTACATTTTCTTGGTACTCTTTTTTATTGTCGCCCTTTACTGTATCCCTGTCTATCAATCCATGCTTTGCAGCAAAACGTACTACTTGTCCTGCATTCATGTAAGTGTTTACAATTGTTTCATTATCCAAACCCAATGTTTCAAAATTACTTAACCGTTTTTTCAGTTCTTCATCTGGCAATGCTCCCTCCAGTTGCTGTTCCATCCACTGATCAATTCCCATTTTAACTACTTCATCTATTTGACCTGGCTTTGCACCAAAACTGAATCGGTCTAACAAACGGGCTGCTGCCTGCCTTTCTGAATAGCCATATTTTTTATAGGGCATTTTTATAACACTCGTATTAACAACAGAACTGCTGTCTGTGAAAGAGCTTAATACAGTTAATCCAGCTCCTACGATCAATGACTTGTATATTCTTTTCAATTGCATAGCCCGAATTTTAGTATTGGACATAAATTTATACCAAAGGTTTAATGTATTGAAGAATACACAAAAAAGTCTGGGTTCAAACCCAGACTTTATATTGTTAATAAATTGATAATGATTTTGCAGTAAATACTTACTTATTTTTTAATGGCGACTCTGTACAATATTGTTCCCATAATTGCGAACAAGACTGTTCCGAGTATAAAATATCCGCCATGCGACAATGCTCCCACAATTCCCTCTTCCAAACTTACTGTATGTAAAAACTTTTCTCCAAAATCAGACCCTGCTAAAAATGCAATAACCACTCCGGCAACTGCACCTCCTGCAACCAATCCAGTTGCAAAAAGATTACCCTTGCCTAACTCCTCTTCTTCTGCATTAAGTTGGGTGTTTTCCTTCTTTTGTTTTGATTCAACCAATCCGCGAATTGCACCACCAACAAAAATAGGTAATGTGGTTGCTAAAGGAAGGTATACTCCAATTGCAAAACTCAATGATTTTATTCCACACAATTCCATGGTAATTGCAAGAAAAATGCCCACCACCACATATTGCCAATCTAAATTTTGAGAAAGAATTCCTTTAATTAAAGTGGCCATTAATGTTGCTTGTGGTGCAGGATATTTATCTGAACCAATTGCATGATTGATACCTTGCTGAACCATTTCAGTTGTTGGACGATCCAGGAACTTTACAGTTAATCCTATTACTATCGAAGAAACAATTGCTCCAACGAATAAGGCGATTTGTTGATTTCGGGGAGTTGCTCCAACAATGTAACCACTTTTTAAATCTTGTGAAGTAGCACCCGCATTAGCTGCAGCAATACAGATCATACCTCCAACCACCAATACCAATGGTTCAAATGCCTGACCAGTCCAACCTACACTTAAAAAAATCAAACTAGTGCCCATCACTGTTGCAATGGTCATACCGCTTATAGGATTATTAGAAGAACCAATCAATCCTACAATTCTAGAAGAGACCGTTACAAATAAAGCTCCAAATAAAATCACCAAAACACCAATCAATAATTTCTGAATAAAACTATCTCCTGGCACTTGAGGAAGAATGGCAATCAATGCAATCAACGCTAAACTTCCTATACCCACTACTTTTAAACTAAGGTCTTTCTCCGTTCTTAAAACAGCTGCAGCTCCAGGTTCATTACTATTTTTCAAAGAAGCAAAACTTCCCTTAATCGATTTTACAATGGTGGGAATGGTTTTTAATAAAGTAATGATGCCTCCTGCTGTTACGGCACCAGCTCCCACTTGGCGGATATAGGCATAATAGATAGCTGCAGAATAATCAGCAAATTGATGTGAAACAGGGTCCCATCCACCTTTACCACCTGCTTTGGTGATATCAACTAAATAACCCAATTTGATCAACTGCATGGCAATCACATCACCCGGAACTAAAGTAGATAGCAATGGAATAAATACCAGCCAACTCAACACACTTCCTGCTACCAGTACACCGGCTATTTTAGGCCCAATGATATAACCCACACCCATGTATTCTGGTGTGATCTCGCCACTAATTTTAGCTGAGGGGAAAAATTTATTAATTTGTTTGGTAGCATAATAAGGAGTCTCAGCAATCACATGCAATACCTTTTGAAGAATGGCATAAGTAAATGCAACACCCAATCCCCAGAATGCTGTTTTTGCAAAATCTCCACCCTTCTCTCCTGCCTTTAAAACATCACCGCAGGCAGTTCCTTCGGGGTAAGGCAAATTATCATGCTCATTTACAATCAATGCTTTTCGCAAAGGAATCATTAACAATGTGCCCAATATTCCACCAATAATGGCCAATATTAAAATGGTGAGGTAATTAAAATATTCTGCACTGGATGGTGATGATAAAAATAGAAACCCTGGTAAAGTAAATGCCACTCCAGCAGCAATACTTTCTCCAGCAGAACCTGTGGTTTGAATGATATTATTCTCTAAAATAGTTGTTTTAAAAAACTTCCTTCCGAGTGTAATTGCAATTACTGCAATCGGAATAGAAGCAGACACAGTTAATCCTGCTTTAAGAGCAAGATATACCGTTGCAGCACCAAAAATTACGCCAAATAAACTACCCAATAAAATGGACTTTACGGTGAGCTCAGCCATATTACTTTCAGGTGCAACAAAAGGCTTAAAAGTTTTCTTTTGATCAGACATACTGTTGATTTTAATTGACAAATTAATCCATCATTTTTTTAAGCTTGGTGGAAATGATAAATAAAATTATTGACGCAAGCCCTGCCATCACTACAAACATCATAAAATACTCATACAAATTATTGATGGGTAATCCAATGATATAAGTTGTTTTTCCGTCGGGGTACAATGCGCTCAACACTCCTGCCAATTTATTGGCAAAGGCATTGGCTGTATACCATACCGCCATTAATAAAGAAGCAAATTTTATAGGTGCCAATTTATTGACCAATGACAATCCAATAGGTGATAAACATAGTTCACCGCAGGTTTGCATGCAATACATTCCTGTTAGCCAAATCATGCTTACTTTAATTCCTGGCTGAACATCTTTTACTCCAAAAGCAATCCACAAATACCCCATGGCCAATAAAAATAATCCCAATGCCATTTTAGTAGGAGATGCAGGTTCTCTTTTACCCAGCTTCACCCATAGCCATGCAAATACTGGCGCCAATGCAACAACAAAAATGGAATTCAATGATTGAAAGAAACTGGTGGGCACTACAAATACGCCCAAATCTCTTTGTGTTTGTTCTTCTGCAAAAAAAGTGAGCGATGCCCCTGCTTGTTCAAAAGCACTCCAGAAAAAGATCACAAAAAAGGAAACGATAAAAATAACGCCGATCTTTTTCTTTTCTATTGAACTAAGATTCTTATCAGAAAAAACAATAAAGGCAATTAGTAAAATACAGGCAATTAATAAGTAAAACAGATAACTAAAAATTTTTGCATCAGTATAAATAAGGCCAATCGTTAAAAATGAAAATGCCAGTAATCCTACAACCATCACAATGGGTTGTAACGCTTTTTTTGTAGCACCAATCGGTGTTAAACCCAGTGTTTCTCCTTTATCATCTACAATGTATTTATTGTGAAAAAATGCCAATACAAGCACTCCAATTAACATGGCAATTCCACCTGCTAAAAATGCCCATTTAAAATCTGCCGGATTTCCTGTATCACCTACCAATCCACATACAAGAGGGCCAATAGCGCCGCCCACATTTATTCCCATATAAAAAATGGTATAGGCCGAATCGATTCGCTTATCTCCTTTTGGATATAACTGACCTACCAGAGAAGCAATATTGGCTTTAAAAAAACCATTTCCAGCAATCATAAAACCAAGCCCAGAAAAGAAAAGCCATGATGATAATTCGGGATTACTGCTATACAAGGATCCACAGAAAAAAAGAATGAATTCTCCAATGGCCATGATCAACCCTCCAGCAATAATTGATCGTTTATTGCCCCAATACCTGTCGGCAATATATCCACCTAAAAGCGGTGTTAAGTAAACCAATCCTGTATAGGATCCATAAAGATTAGAGGCAAAAACTTTATCGAAAAGCAATGCTTTGGTCATAAATAGCACCAAAATGGCCCGCATTCCATAGTAGTTAAACCTTTCCCACATTTCTGTAGCAAATAAAACATACAGCCCTTTTGGATGAGCTGTAGAAACCGACTTCTCATTCATAGCAATCATT
>REAV01000121.1 GCA_004294465.1 Sphingobacteriia bacterium
CCTTGACGCAGAAGCACCAACATTTTTTCCTCAATCATTCTCGGGAGGAGCAAATTTTTATACATCTCAATCAGTCTATCGTTCGAAAAAGACTGCCTAATAAATTCCATTTTCAAATCATTTATTCAAGCGTAAGTTAATGGTATTTGCGAAAGGTATAAAATGAAAAAACCCCGCCGTAAGCAGGGTTTTACAATTCAATTCGCTAATTAATCTCGGCCACCTAATTTGCTCAATAGTTTAAGCATTTCAATATATAACCATACGATGGTTACCATCAATCCAAAAGCACCATACCATTCCATGAATTTAGGAGCCCCTCTTTCTGCACCTTGCTCGATCATATCAAAATCTAAAATCAAATTCAAAGCTGCAATGGCTACTACAAATAAGCTTATGCCTATGCTTAGCATACTGCTATCGTACATGAAACTTACGTTTACACCAAATAGCCTTAATACCATTGTAAGCAAATAAAAAATACCAATACCTAATGTAGCAGTAAAAATTACTGATTTAAAACGTTCGGTTGCATTGATGATTCTGAAATTGTATAAAATGAACATCGATATCGCAACACCAAAAGTTAAGCCAACCGCTTGCATTACCAATCCTGGATATGATTTTGCAAAAGCCGCATTCATGATAACTGAAATACCACCAATGAAAAGCCCTTCTAATAAGGCATATAAAGGGGCCAAAAATGGAGCCCAGTTTGGTTTAAAGCTGATAGCAATGGCTGTGATCAATCCTCCAAAAATGCCCACCATCATCAACACATTCATGGTGTCTTGTTTCAATTCTTCGAATAAATGCCAGTTGTAAGCAGCGCCTGCAATCAACATCAACATCATAAATCCAAATTTATTGATAGCGCCTCTTACTGTCATGGTGCCTTGTAAACTGGCATCCATTTCTAAGCTTTTATCAAACATTTTCTCTGTAAGAGTAGGGTTACCTGATTTAAAAATTGCCATAGTAATTATTTTTCTGTTTTCAAATTTACAATAAAGAAAATTGATGATCGATCGTTTCAAACATATAATTGGGATGTTGTTTGAGCAAAACAATCATTTTTCGAAGTGAATCCAGGTCTTCCGGACGATGAAAAATACGCTCATGGGTGAGTAAAACCAAGTGATTTTTGGTAAAAGTTTCGTTTTTATCCAAAAGGTCCACTATTTGATTGGTCATTTGTTCCGCTGATTGAACTGGTCTTCCTGTTTTTGGGCCAAATGACCATTCACAATCCCATCCAATAATATTGAATCCCAAAGAATCAAGCCCATGACAAACAGCGCTCACTAAATGTGATTTTTTTGTACTGTCTTTTAGCACCCAGGCATTGTTTCCCGGGAGGCGAATGATTTTATAGGGCACTTTTAATGTGTCTTGTGCTCTTATAAATTCAGCCACAGTTTGATCTGCATGCATATAAAATGATTGGTATTTGCCCAATGCATGTGTATAGCTATGGTTGGCCAGTAAAAATTGAGGGTATGTATTTTTAATTTTAGCAACTATATCGTTGCCATCTTTTCTCATCTGAGAATGCAATCCAACCATGAAATATGTGGCTTTAATGCCATTGTCTCTAATTACTCCAAATGTTTCTAAAGTTCCATGTTGAGGACCATCATCAAAAGTCAGGTAAATGTATTTTTTAGCTGTATCGTAAACAAATGGGGATCGATCAAATTTTCCTATTGAAAGGCTTATTGTTGCTTGATTTGCCTGATGCTCTTCAATGGGGGCAGGTGTTTCATCATTGATTATTTTCATCTCACATGCTCCCAACAGTATCACCAAAACGCCCAAAAAACCATATAAAAACTGCTTCACCTTAATGCTTGTTTAACTTTCCTTCAAAATCTACTGCAAATAAAGGTCCAATTTCTAAAAAAAAGAGAAAAAGATGCCTAAAGGGCAGAATAAATAAGCATCAGAAATACTACCTTCGTCAGACAACAAGAATCAATGAATATTAAAGAAGAAGTTTTACAGAATGTAGTCATTAAGTTCGCCGGAGATAGCGGAGATGGTATGCAGTTGACTGGTCAGCAGTTTACGAACAATACTGCCATGTTAGGTATTGACTTGGCAACTTTTCCAGATTTCCCCGCTGAGATCCGTGCTCCAATAGGTACACTACCTGGGGTGAGTGGATTCCAGTTGCATTTCTCCTCTAATAAAGTATTTACACCTGGTGATATTGCAGATGTGTTGGTTGCCATGAATGCAGCAGCATTGAAAGTGAATATGAAAGCCATCAAACCGGGTGGAAAAATCATTGCGAATATTGATGGATTCGATGCAAAGAATTTGCGCTTGGCTAACTATCCGGAAGGAGTAAATCCTTTGGAAGATGGAAGCTTAGATTCTTTTGAAGTAATCAAAATTGATGTAACTAAATTAACACGTGAATCGCTGAAAGACTTTACAGACTTAGGTGTTAAAGAACGCGACCGTGCAAAAAATATGTTTGTATTGGGCTATATCTATTGGATGTACAATAGAAGCTTGGAGAATACAATAGATTTCTTGAAAGAGAAGTTTGGTAAAAAAGACCATATCCTTCAGAGTAATATTAAAGTGTTGCAGGCTGGATATAATTATGGAGATACTACTGAAACTTTTGCTGCAAGATATACCGTGGAGAAGGCTAAAATGGCTCCAGGAGTTTATCGCAGTATTATGGGTAATCAGTCTTTGGCAATGGGATTGATTGCAGCCAGCGAAAAAAGTGGGTTGCCTTTGTTTTTAGGATCTTATCCTATCACACCAGCATCTGATATTTTACACGACTTAAGTAAGCACAAAGCTTTTGGAGTTCGTACATTTCAAGCGGAAGATGAGATTGCTGCCATCACATCGGCCATTGGCGCTAGTTATGGTGGTGCATTAGGCGTAACTACTACATCTGGTCCGGGAATGGCATTGAAGGCAGAAGCCATGGGTTTAGCAGTGATGATGGAATTGCCTTTAGTAATTGTAAATATTCAGCGTGGAGGCCCTTCAACAGGTTTGCCTACCAAAACAGAGCAGAGTGATTTGATGCAAGCTTATTATGGTAGAAACGGAGAATGTCCGATGCCAATTATTTCTACAGCTACACCAAGTGATTGTTTTGATGTTGCGTATGAAGCAGTAAGAATTGCGGTACAACATATGACACCGGTTATTTTATTGAGTGATGGTTATATTGCCAATGGTGCAGAGCCTTGGAAGTTTCCACAGTCTGCAGACTTAGCTCCAATAGAAGTATCCTATAAAAATGGATTGGATGAGGGCGAAGAAAAATTCATGTCCTATAAAAGAAATGAAAAATTAGCCAGACCATGGGCTATACCAGGAACAGCAGGTTTAGAACATCGTGTGGGTGGATTAGAAAAACAAGACATCACAGGAAATATCAGTTACGATTCTGATAACCACCAGCATATGGTGAAGACGCGTCAGGCTAAAGTAGATAAGGTGGCTGATTATATTCCTTTGCAAAAAATTGAGTGTGGTGCAGAAAAAGGAAAAGTATTGGTATTGGGCTGGGGGTCTACATTTGGTGCGATTAAAAGTGCGGTGTTAGATTTGATTGCCGAAGGTCATTCTGTGAGTCATGCACATATTCGTTATATACGACCATTCCCTAAAAATCTAGGAGATATCATCAAGAATTTTGATCATGTATTGATTCCAGAAATTAATAATGGACAGTTAATCAAAATTATCCGTGATGAATATTTTGTAGATGCAAAAGGCTACAATAAGATTATGGGTATTCCTATTACCAAGGGAGAATTGATAACAGCTGTGAAAGAATTATTAGTGAAGAATTAAGAATTAAAAATTAGTTATTCTTTGCTCGAATGATTACTGTAATTAATGTTTCATGCATTTAGATGAAATTCGGGAGTATTGTTTGAGCAAGCCAGGGGTAGAAGAAGCGCTTCCTTTTGGTCCTGATGTATTGGTGTATAAAGTGAAGGGCAAATTATTTTTGCTTACTGGCTTTGACAATGATCCTGTTCAATTCAATGTAAAATGTGATCCCGAAAAAGCTATTGAACTCCGAGAAGAATTTCCAGACACAGTGCTACCCGGTTATCACATGAACAAGAAACATTGGAATACGGTGTTGGTGAATGGTGTTTTATCTGCAAAGCAATTGCGAGCAATGATCGATGAGTCTTATGCTTTGGTTTTGAAAAAATGATTTCCCTCTATTTCTGCGGTATATACTTAATGTAAAAACAAGTATGTTCATTAATTTCACCTTTTGATAAGTAATAAATATATTACCTTTGAAATGTAGTGAATTAATAAGAATGCTTTCTAGAGCAGGCTGGTTTGTTGTAAGGCAGTCTGGGAGTCATATGATAATGAAGCATTCGGAAAAGAAAGGAACGATCGTTGTTCCAAATCATGGAAGTCAAGAAATTGGTAAGGGGCTGGAGAATAAAATAAAACATGCTGCTGGTCTAAAATAGTATATTATGAAAGTTGAAATGATTGTTGAAAAAACCAAGACTGGGTATTCTGCATACGCAGTTAAGTATAATGTATTCACAACTGGAAAATCACTTCAGCAGTTAAAGAAAAATATGCTAGAATCAATCAATTTATTTTTTGAAGAATCTGGTAAAACTGCAATTGATATTCAACAATTAAAAATCACACTTGATTTGCCACAGTTCTTCTCTTTTTATAAAGTGCTTAATGCAAAAGCTTTATCAGAAAGGATAGGAATGAATCAAAGTTTATTAGCTCAGTACATTAGTGGCAATAAAATTCCTTCATTACAACAAACTAAACGAATACTTGATGGTGTGAGGGAAGTTGGTAAGGAGTTGGCTGAAATAAATTTCCGATAGTTCAAGCTTTGTTGTAATAATTTCTTTAAAACTTCCCATACCCCTTACACCATTCCTTCAAGCCACATTCAGTGCATTTAGGGCTTCTGGCTAAACAGGTATAACGCCCATGTAATATCAACCAATGATGCGCACGATGCACTTGCGTTGGAGGAATATGTTTGATCAATTCTTTTTCAACAGCTAAAGGTGTTGTTGCTTTAGTGCTAACCAAACCTAATCGATGGCTTACCCTGAACACATGGGTATCTACTGCCATATTGGGTTGCTCATCAATTACACTGGTGATTACATTGGCGGTTTTTCGGCCAACACCGGGTAATTGTACCAATTCATCTACCGTCATAGGCACTTCGCCACCAAACTTATCCAATAGCATATTAGACATGCCAATTAAATGTTTGGTTTTATTATTCGGGTATGAGATGCTTTTAATTAACGGAAATAAATCATCGAAACTGGCTTTCGACATTTTTTGTGGACTGGGGTACTCTTTGAAAATATTCGGTGTTGTTAAATTCACCCGCTTATCGGTGCACTGAGCAGAAAGTATAACGGCCACCAATAATTGAAATGGGTTGTCGTACACCAATTCAGTTTCTGCAATAGGAGTGGTTTCTAGAAAATAATTAATCACTTGTGCATAACGTTCCTTCTTGGTCATGCACAAATTTAACAGTTAATGGTAATATTCATCAATACTATTGAAGCATCAACAATTAGTCTTTCTGCGCATTCTTGGCATATTGCAAAATGGCTTTGATCGATTGTTTAGATGGAGATTGAAGCCGGAGATTGTCTAATTGATTCACTGAGCGTTGTAAAACTTCCAAACGATTTTTTAAATCACTATCTTCTTTTATAGCTTGATTGATAGCGCTAGTTAATTCAGGTGTGCAATCCTTGTATATATACATAATCAGTTCCTCTTCTTTAAA
>REAV01000122.1 GCA_004294465.1 Sphingobacteriia bacterium
CTGATTGAGGTATTGGATTTTTTGTTCAGTTGGTATAAATGCTTTCCATCCTTGCATTGCATCGCGAGGGCATTCTACTAATGTTATTTTATTTGCTTGATTGATAACTAATTTTTAATTAAATAATGAATTGAAGAAAAGATATAAAATTGAGCATTTATGAATACCGTTAAGCAATTTTCGAATGAGGCGTCAACAATGAAAGCTGTTTGAGTTCCGACTTGTCGGAACGAGTTCTTTCATTGTAGCCGAATGAGTAAAAATTGCAGGTATTCATGGGAGCTAAATTTTATGCTTTTATTCAATTCATTATTATTATTTCATTCTTTGTTTCATTGCTTCATACAAAATCATTCCAGTAGCCACTGATACATTCAAAGAATCGAATTTGGCGGCCATAGGAATTTTAAAAAATGCATCTGCAGACTTTGCCAAATGTGGTTGAACACCTCTGCCCTCATCGCCCATAATGATGCAACATGGGTCGATCATTGTTAAGTCAAAAACATTTTTCTCTGCCCTCATCTCACTGGTAAAAACAGCAATACCATTTAAGTGTAATGTATCCACCGCTTTTATTAAACTACCTACTCTGCAAATATGTATTTTTTCCAAAGCCCCTGCACTGCTTTTCATGGCTTCTTCGTTCAAAGCCCCTACCCCTTTATCAGGAATAATAATAGCTTGTGCACCACAGCAAACTGCCGTTCTTGCAATTGCTCCAATATTACGAACATCTGTAACACCATCTAACATCAAAAACAAAGGTGTAATCCCTTCTGATACTACATGATCAATTACTTGTTGTAAATCCAAATAATTCACCAAAGCTGCAATGGCAATGACCCCCTGATGATTGGCACGTGAAAGCCCGTTTAATTTTTCAATAGGCACTAATTGCATAGGTATATTATGCTCTCGTGCTAGAGCACGAATGGAATGCATCACTTCACCAGCTGCATTTTTTTGAAGCAAGATTTTATCAATTGCTTTTCCGGATTGGAGGGCCTCAATCAAGGGCTGCCTTCCAATAATCATCGAACTTTGTTTTAAAGCCATTTGCAAATGTATTACTTCAATTTTCCCTGAACCAATAAGAGTTGAACTTTATATATTGCTGCCACACTCATAGAATCTGTTATATGCCCATTTTCTAGCATTGCTACTGCTTCTGTGAATGGCATTTTCTTCACTATTAATTGCTCTGTTTCTTCTGGTTCTGCTTGCCCTTGTTTCAAATTTCTAGCTAAAAAGACAATACCCAATTCATCGCTTACTGAATTAGATAAATGCATGGTCAATAAATGATCCCATTCAGCAGCTATCAGACCAGTTTCTTCCAATAATTCTCTTTTTGCGCTATCCAAAGGATCTGTACCCAAAGGTCCACCTCCTTCAGGAATTTCCCAGCTATATGCATTTAAAGTGAATCTGTACTGACCAACTAAATAAGTATTGAATTGATCATCCAATACCATTACTCCTACAGCAGTGTTTTTAAAATGCACTTTCCCGTAAATGCCTTTGCCTCCTCCAGGATTAATAACATCATACTCTGTGAGATTAATCCAAGGATTGTCGTAGATCGTTTTTTCAGTTAATACTTTCCAAGGATTCTGTTCCATTAGGATTCTTTGTTTTTAAATAAAACTGGAATTGAAAGTATAATGTATAATCCAATTATTAATAGAATAAAAAACTTGACACCTGCACAATAATAAGTGAGCCACAATGAGCTAGGAGTATAGTTCCCAGCAATACTTTGCAACATCAATAAATTTTCAGCGATGTCCAAAATGCCTGCTGCGAATGCTGCTTTAGCCAATAAAGTTCCCGTTCTAAACAGAAGCATATTTTGCCATTTATTGGAACAAATGGCTGCAATCATGGAAAACAATAATACATATGAAGGAATGAATAAAAAGTCTATCCAGATATTTTGTTTGGCGATTGAAAGGTCCCAAGCATTTAGCACTTCCATCAATTTAGCTGGGGAATTGGCAAATTCAAGATTCAAAATACCTCCAGGAGTAATGGCTGTTTTTAAAGGAGCACCCTGGAATCGGATGGCAGTGAATATCAATAAAAAAGAGATTACCGCTACTAATAGTTTCTTTTTCATACCCTAAAATAAAAAAACCTCTGTACAAATGTACAGAGGTGGATGATTTGTTTATATGAATTATTTTAAACCGAAAGCTTTTTTAACTTTTGGCACATAGTCCAATTTCTCCCAGGTAAATAATTCTACTTTCACTTTCTTTTCTTTTCCGTCTGGAGTTTTGAAAGTTTTAGTAACTATTTCGCTCTTACGACCCATATGTCCGTAAGCCGCAGTTTCGCTGTAAATAGGATTACGCAATTTCAAACGCTGCTCAATAAAGTAAGGACGCATATCAAAAATGCCTTCTACCATTTTAGCGATCTGACCATCGGTCAAATTTACTTTCGCAGTTCCATAAGTATTTACATTGATCGATGTTGGTTGTGCAACACCAATGGCGTATGAAACCTGTACTAAAATCTCATCAGCAACACCAGCAGCCACTAGATTCTTAGCAATATGACGAGTAGCATAAGCAGCTGAACGATCTACCTTACTTGGATCTTTACCACTGAATGCACCGCCACCATGAGCACCTTTACCACCATAAGTATCAACGATGATCTTACGGCCTGTTAAACCAGTATCTCCGTGTGGTCCGCCGATTACAAACTTTCCAGTTGGGTTGATATGGTATTTGATGTTGTTGTTGAACAACTTAGCGTATTTCTTGTACTTGGCTTTTACTCTTGGAATCAAAATATTGATGATATCTGCTTTGATCTTCGCCAACATTTTAGCTTCAGAATCAAAATCATCATGCTGGGTAGATACAACGATCGCATCAATTCTTACCGGCTGATTGTTATCATCATATTCTAATGTAACCTGGCTCTTCGCATCTGGACGTAGATATTTGATGGCTTTGTTCTCTCTTCTAAGAGCAGCTAATTCAATCAAGATCTTGTGCGCCAAATCCAATGCCAATGGCATATAATCGTCGGTTTCGTTACTTGCATAACCAAACATCATTCCCTGGTCGCCTGCTCCCTGTTCTTCTTTTTTCTTTTTGTCAACTCCCTGGTTGATATCCGCACTTTGCTCATGAATAGCTGATAAAATTCCGCAGCTATTGGCTTCGAACATATATTCACTCTTGGTATATCCGATCTTACGAATTACGCCACGAGCAATTTCTTGTACATCTAAATAGGCTTTAGACTTTACTTCCCCTGCCAATACTACCTGACCGGTGGTTACTAAAGTTTCGCATGCTACTTTCGACTGTGGGTCGAAGGCTAAAAAATTATCGATCAATGCATCTGATATCTGATCGGCTACCTTGTCTGGATGCCCTTCTGATACGCTCTCGGAAGTAAATAAATAAGACATTTGTTGAGATTTGATTTGTTAAGTATGCAAATATATTACAATAAACAGTATTTCTAAATTCTTGAGTAAACAATTCTCAATCTCATTCTAAATCGAGAATGTGTACCTCCGCCTAATCGAATCCTTCCATTCCCAATAACATTGCCAATTGAAGGATTGAGGTAATAAACCTGAGAAAAAGCTGCATTAGGATAACCAGGAGAATAACGGATAGAATCATTTGAAGGAGCTGATAAACGCAACACAAATGAAGTATCTTTTCTGGTTACAATTCCTTGTACATATCTAGAAAGGTTAAAAGAATAAGTGGCTAAACGATCATACCCTGGAACCGTTTTGTATGTTAGGTATCCACCAAAAGTGGCTGTATTTGGACCTTGCAAACCAATACTATAATCGTTAGGGATATTGCGTTTGATTTTGTTCACTGAATCATAATAGCTTAACAACAAAACATTTGGAGGAGAAAAGTATTTGTCTGTTGTAAGTAGATTGGCATTATCTGGCACTTGTTCCGTAATCAATTCGGCACGATGAATGATCCGATTATTCAATCTATCTAAATTGGGAACGCGAATTCTTACATAGGTACCAGGATCAGTTTGAACATACACCAATGAATCTGGTCTAGATGTGGTAGTTAAACGGTTGGCTACTTCGCTTCCAGCTCTGTTTCTTGTTATATGGCTAAAATCTCCACTGGTAAAACTATTGAACCTGAAATAAGCTACATTGGTATCTCTGCTAGTTGCACCAGTTGTGCTGGAATTATAATACAAAGCCAGTTTAGTATTGGTATCGAGCATATTAATGAAAAGCAGAGCATTGGCAGGACTTGTTGAAGCTACTTTTACAGAAAAACCAGCAAAGAATGTTCTAAAGGCAGTATCTGACCTATAGGCATTACTCGAATCATAGGTATTCAAAAATCTTCTTGCAACGTCATCTCTCAATCTGATTCTAATTTGATTTGTAGATGCCTCATATCTGTTAATTACTGAATCCCCTAATTTTCTGATATCAATAGTAGCTGTATTGCCTAAACTACCTGCAGATTGCAATGGATAAATTGCTGGAAAATTAGAAGGATATACTTTATAAGGATCTAATGGAGTGTTTCTACTGATTTCTTCCACAGATATTCTTAGTGGTTGAGTTGAGTCTCCATGAAAATTTACATAGCTTAAAATCAAAACGGCAGAATCTGCACGGATGCTATCTTTAGTGCCAGGAACACCGTATGGAAAAAAATTAGGGAATAGTTCAAAATTCAAAGCCGCTGTAGTTCTTCCAAATAGTGGATCATTGGTAATTGCTCCAAAAACGTGTAAATCTTGCTTATAAATTCTGGTAGTATCGGTTTCTTCAAAACTATCGGTGATCACTTCCATTGTAGTATCAAAAGTATTCACCCCATCCACTTTCCTTTTTTTAGTGGACTTTCAGTTGTAATGATCCCTCCGCAGGTTCACCTACGGAGACCTTGTTACGACTTCTCC
>REAV01000123.1 GCA_004294465.1 Sphingobacteriia bacterium
AGCACACTTGATGAAACCGCTTGTATACTGCGTTGCGGTACTTGAATTAAATTGGCTGCATACTGCGCCATTCCAAACACAGCAACAACACCAAGCCCCTGAAACTTGGCAATAATGAAACTATCAATGGTTGCAGCAACAGATGCAATGATCGTTCCGCTATAAATCAATAACTGCATTCCCATCATTTTCTTCCAAAACTTTTTACTAACCCTACTAACGGTTGTAGGGAAATGCAATAGTTTGCTTTTATATAAATAGGCAGCTAATACCAAAAAGATTACTAGATATAAAAAAGCAAAAAGATGTACAAAGTCTTCGAACTTAATCAGTTTGAAATAATATAAAAGAATGATAACGCTTGTAAGAATTCTTAAACCTGTTTCTTTTAAAAAATTAGATAGCACTGATTTTTGTAAAGCCCAAGCAAAGCCTTCCATAACCGAAAAAAACAACATTCCCATTGCAAAGGGAAACATCCAATAATAGTAATCTACAATCAGTTTAGATTTTTCAGAAAACTGGTGCACAAAGACTGGTTGAAAATACCAACCTAAAATAATTACGAGAACAAATCCAATAAATGCAGAAACCATTCCCCAAGTCATCAAATCTATTTTATGTGCTTCGAGATTGTCTTTATAATAGGGATAAAATTTATAGATCACCGGAATAATGCCCAAGGCACCAAATGCAAACATATTTTGAGCAAAGTCAAAGAATATACGAGTTACTCCATACTGTTCTAATGTAAATAATCCATTTTTTAAATAGAAATATTGGTTAATTGCCCCAATAAAAAAACCAAAATACACAACAACACTCGAAATAATGGTTTGCTTTCTAATTGTTCCCATGTTGCTAATTTACTTTGATGGACATTTCTTTTCTTTCCATCAATTGTATGTAAAAGTAAGGGACTAATGCTTTTATTTGAGCATCTGTAACGGGCAAGGATGTTAATGGAATGTTAGACCATTCCTTGTATTTGGGTTGAATGCGCTGCATGGATGTACCCAAATTGACCATTAAAGGCATATCAAATCCTTCTACCGCTTCCATCCAACGGAAATGCAGCGATTTTCCATCCGCTGCAAAATAATATTCTAAAGTAGGTACTTGTGTAGTTCTTAAATATTGATCAAAGATTTTAGTCAATGAGAAACCAGCATATTTGCTCATGAATAATTCTACATCTTTGGTGGTAATTGTTTGGTGATAGAAAGTTTTATTCATTCCCCTTAACATTGCTCTGAACAAAGTGTCGCTATTCATAGCCATTCGAATATTGTGGATCATCGCAGCTCCCTTAGGATACATATCTCCACTTCCTTCATTTTGAACATTGTATGCTCCAATAATTGGCGCATTATTTCTGATATTTTTCCTAATACCCAAACTATATTCATTCCCTGCATTGTTACCTGATTGCCATTGGGTAAATAATGTTTCGGTATAAGTGGTAAACCCTTCATGGATCCACATATCGGCAATGTCTTTGCTGGTAATATTATTTCCAAACCATTCATGCCCACTTTCATGAACAATGATGAAGTCCCAAAGTAATCCCCAACCAGTTTTGGATTGATCTCTTCCCAAATAACCGTTAAGGTATTTATTGCCATAAGCAACATTGCTTTGGTGTTCCATTCCTAAATAAGGAACATCAACTAATTTATAGCCATCTTCATAAAATGGATATTTGCCCATCCAAAATTCGAAACAGGCCAACATCGTTTTTACTTGTGTAAATTGCTTGATGGCTGCTTCTTTATTAGAAGGTAGTACATAGTAAGAAAGGTCTAATAAACCCCCTTCGCCTTTATAACTGTCTTTGATGAGTATGTATTTCCCAATATTCATACTCACCCCATAATTATTAATAGGATTCTTTACTTGCCAACTAAAAGTTTTTGTATGATCCTTATTAGCTAGTGTTTTAATGAGTCGCCCATTGGAAACAGCCGTTAATGTATCTGGCACTGTGATATTGATGTTTACTCCTGCATCAGGTTCATCGTACTGATGATCTTTACAAGGCCACCAAAAGCTTGCCCCAAGCCCTTGACAGGAAGTAGCAATATAGGGAGCACCTGTAGAGTCTTTTTTCCAACTTATTCCACCATCCCATGGTGCACGTTTTGCTTCTCTGGGAGTACCATGGTAAAAAACGATGATATTGGCCATTTTGCCGATAGGCATAGTAAGAGGTAATTGAACAAAAGCTGTATTGCCATCTCTTTTGAATGGAATATTTATCGATTTTCCATTAGTCTGTTTAAGCAATACACTGTCCATGATCAGGGGTTGCTGCAAATCGATTTGCATTGTTTTTCCCAGTTTGATGGCTTTAAAGCGTATAGCCACATTACCTGCAATTGTTTTATTGGATATGTCTGGCTTTATATTGATGGTATAATGTTGCAAATCCCACCAAGCTCTTTCGGGAGTGATACTTCCACGCAAAGAGTCGGCACGAGAAAATTGCTTACTAGATTGCGCTGCAACAGTTTGAGCTTTAACATAGTTAATTGATTGGCTGACAATAACCAATCCGACAAGGAAACACCATTTCATGTATTAAAAATACAACTTAAATGAATTAAGAAAGATGAAAGAAGAAAGATAAGAGATAAAGGAAGGAGTCCTACAAAAAAGGTGTTTGCATCATCAATAAATATAAGGTACCAATCTTTTAGTAAACTTCATATACTGACTGTACCCGTCAAACTTATCTGACAACAATTTCTCTTCCCAATCAAGTTTAAAAATTAGCACAATCGTTAAAGCAAGCGACAACCCCAAACGAAAAAGCGTAAAATCATCAATTAACAACCCGCAAACGCCCAGTAAAATTGAAGTATACATAGGATGTCTGATATAACGATATGGTCCATCAATAATTAAAGTTGCTTGGGTAGAAGGTTCAGGGAAAATACGTAGTTTACTTTTTTGCATAATAAATACCGCCCATATTAGTAACGCTAACGCTAAACCAATAAACCCTATTGATAAAAATGACAAACTAGAGATAGAAGAACCAATAACTAACCAAAAAATGATTATAAATTGAAGTGCAACAAGAACAAGCGACTTAATAAATTTCATTGTTTGCAAGCTATTTAGCTTTAATGTTTCAACTTAGCTTTAAATACTTTCTCAAACTTTTCCAATTTAGGCTGAATTACAAAACGGCAATACCCTTGGTTTTGATTAGAATTATAATAATTCTGGTGGTAGCTTTCAGCTGGATAAAAGTTTTTGAATGGCTCTATCACTGTTACAATTGGCTTAGGCCATGCACCTGATTTATCTAATTCGGCTTTGTACTTTTCTGCTTTTGCTTTTTGATCTGCATTATGGTAAAAAATAGCACTTCGGTATTGAGGGCCTACATCATTGCCTTGTTGATCCATAGTGGTAGGATCATGAGTTTTCCAAAACACTTCTAATAATTCATCATAAGAAACTTTAGAAGGATCGTAAATAATTCTACACAACTCGATATGGCCTGTGTTTTTATCGCAAACTTGCTCATAAGTTGGATTTTCCACGAAACCACCGCCATATCCACTTAATACTTTTTCTACTCCATTAATTCTTTGGAAAAAAGCTTCGGTACACCAGAAACATCCTTCGCCAAAAGTGGCAGTATCTCTATTAGGGCCGGCAATATTGGGGTCGTTTAGTTCAGTTGTCATTATTTGATTTTTAGTAACTAATTTTTTATCCGTCTCATTTTCTTTAGATGGCGCAGCAGCACATGCTATCAGACAAATAGAAGACAAAGCACTAAATAATAAGTTCTTTTTCATAATATGCAAATCTACGTTTAGTATATACAAACCTCGTGGTATTTTGTTTGATTTACGTTGCAAAATAGCCTTCCTTACAAGAATCCAATTTTGAAAATGTGAAAATTATCATAATAGTTAGTAGTTTTATTTTAACCGTACAGCTATGAGTTTCAAATCCCAACTCAAGAAATACTTTTCATTAAGTATAGAGACCCTATTATTATTAGGCCCAATTATCATCTTTGTGATATTCTACTTCTTCTATAAGGGGATGAATATCAATCCATATTTTACTATTTCCATTCCGTTTATTATCAGTAATAATGTAATTATCATTCATTTGGGATTATATTCTGTGCCCTATTTAATGCACCGTTTTTTAAGAGACAAACAATTAGGAACAGAAATGATTCATTATGGACACGTTTTATTGTCAATAGGTTTATTATTTGGAATGTTATTTACTTACCAATTGAATGTTCCATTATCCTATACAGGAAGAGAAGATAGCATAGCCGTTTTTGGAGTTGCTCCTGAAACACTAGCAGGAATGGAAGCCACTGCTGGAACCTATCTTGTATTAGGGCTGCAATTATTAACTCAGCTTATTTTTATTATGTATGCGTTATTATTGATGTTCCCTACAAAGCAGAAAGAGGAAATTCGTGAGTATTCTCAGGCTAATTAATACAAGCACTTACCTTTGCCGCTAAAATAGGCAAAGACCCAATGCGTTTATATCCCGAATCGGCATTAACTCAACTAGAATTCGACAAAGTAAAAACACTTTTGGCGGAGCTGTGTAAAACCGATTATGCACAAGAAAAGGCGCTTCACTTGCGCATTCACACTAGAAAAGATTTTATTGACAGAGATTTACATCAAACCAATGAGTTCAAACTCATTTTATTGCAAGGCCAATATTTTCCCAACGATTTTTTGATCAATATTAAAAGAGACATAAAACTCTTATCTATTCCAGGTGCTTTATTAGTAGGTGAACAATGGATGCAAATAAAAAAACTCACCGAAAGCATAGGAAGTATTTTCAGGTGGTTTGATAATGAGCGAAGAATGGCTTTTCCAGCACTCACATTGGTATTGAATGAATTGGATGATAGCGGTGTAGTAAAAGACAATGCATCACCCGAATTACAAAAAATTCGGATGAGTTTATACAAGCGCAGGAATGAGCTACGACGCATGTTTGAGAAAGTAATACAACGCATGGCCAAAGCTGGTTACACTGCAGACATTGATGAAAGTTTTAGTAATGGTAGAAGGGTAGTAGCTGTTTTCTCAGAACATAAAAGACAAGTGAAAGGAATTTTACATGGCGAAAGTGATAGTAGAAAAACAGCATTTATAGAACCAGAAGAAACCATTGAACTTAATAATGAAGTTTTCTCTTTAGAAAACGAAGAGCTGCAAGAAGTACAACGCATTTTAAAAGCTTTAACGGCTAGACTTTCGGTATATGCTCCTTTATTGAATAGTTATTTGCAAATAGTGGGGGATTATGATTTCATTAAGGCCAAAGCGCAATTGGCGTTAAAAATGAATGGAAATCTACCTGAAATAGCTGATAAAGCGCAGATGGTTTTGGTGGATGCTTATCATCCATTATTGTTTCTCTACAATCAAGTGGCTGGCAAAAAAACAATACCTGTTACACTCACACTTAATGAACAGCATCGCATATTGGTTATCAGCGGGCCTAATGCTGGCGGTAAAACAGTAACCATGAAAACCATTGCACTCAATCAAATGATGGTGCAAGCTGGCTTATTAGTACCAATGAGCGCATTGTCTCAGTTGGGAATATTTAAACAATTATTCATTCATATTGGCGATACCCAGAATTTACAATTTGAACTAAGTACTTATTCCAGTCATTTATTGCACATGAAGCATTTCATGGAAAATGCCAATGGAAAGACATTGTTTTTTATTGATGAATTGGGCTCTGGCTCAGATCCTAACCTGGGCGGTTCTTTTGCAGAAGTGATTATGGAAGAATTGGCAAGAAAGCATTCTTATGGAGTGGTTACCACCCATTACTTGAATTTGAAAGTGATGGCCAATCATACCCAGGGAATTTTAAATGGAGCCATGCAGTTTGATGAAGTGAATTTGCTACCCATGTACAAACTTATTACAGGTAAGCCCGGAAGTTCCTACACATTTGCCATTGCAGAAAGAATTGGCTTGCCCAAGCACTTGATCAATCGAGCGCGTAAATTGGTAGAAGACGATCATTTTAAGTTGGATAAATTATTAAATAGAACCGAACAAGACTTACAGCATTTAGAAAAAGAGCAAAAAGAATTGAATCGCTTTATGAAAGAAAATGAGCGATTGAAAAAAGAGATGGAGCAGGTGTTGAATAAAGAGAAACACCGTCAACAGGTTGAGATTTTACGTAATCAAAATCAAATAACCGAAGATCGATTGG
>REAV01000073.1 GCA_004294465.1 Sphingobacteriia bacterium
CATCCACATACAATGGTTCAGGAATCAATGGGGTTCTATTGCCATTCTTGTCCAGCATCTGAACGAATTCAACAATTCCTCCTTCGCTGTAGAAATTTTTAGTGTAATTGTTGCCAGCTTCGTCTTGCTCACGTAAATCGGTTAATTCGATGTTTATTTTTCTATTCAAGTAAGCCAGTTCTCTTAATCTGCCTTCTAGAATATCTCTTTTGTAAACCGACTCCTGAAAAATGGTCAGATCTGGCCAAAAATGAACTTTGGTTCCAGTAATATCACTTTCACCTATTTCACGCACCGGGTAATTGGGAATACCTGTATGGTACTCTTGTTCAAATATTTTTCCTTCGCGCTGAACGGTTACATGCAATTTGGTACTCAGTGCGTTTACACAACTTACACCTACACCATGCAAACCTCCAGAAACCTTGTAAGTATTTTTGTCGAATTTACCACCAGCGTGTAATACAGTCATTACCACTTCCAATGCACTTCTTTTTTCTTTGCTATGCATGGCTGTAGGAATACCTCTTCCGTCGTCCTGCACGCTGATAGAATTATCCGTATGAATGGTTACATAAATGTTTTTACACCATCCTGCAAGCGCTTCATCAATTGAATTGTCTACAACTTCATATACGAGATGGTGAAGGCCTTTAACACCTACATCACCAATGTACATGGCGGGTCTTTTTCTTACTGCTTCCAGGCCTTCTAAAACCTGTATACTATCTGCACCGTAATTCTTGTTTTCTGCTTCGTGTTGTCTGTCTAGTTCTTCGCTCATAAAAGTCTTGTGGGTCGTGCGTTTTAGTTAAAATTTGCAAGTGGGCAAATGTACTCATAAATAAGCCAAAAATGGCGTTAAAAATGGCCTAGTTTTCCCCATTTTAACAGTACAAATAAGGCCTTTTTTTGCAAAATAGATGTTTATACATTAATTTTGTCTCTGATGAGCCAAGTAATGGACATATTAAAGCTTTCTCAAAGGACGGGTATTGACCCTAATTTGGATTTATTGTACAAAAAGGAACAGCATATTCCAGGTTCCATTCAGTACAGTATTCGGCGCTATTTTGCGCACCCGGCTTGGGTAGCAGAAGACACGGGTATGTTGGTATATCATTACAATGAAAAAAAACCCAAAGAGAATTTTTTAGAGTTAAGATATTGCACAACTGGAAATAAATATTGTCCTGAAAAAAGTTGTTCTCAGTGTGCGCATTTACCTACTTTGAACTGTGGCGGTAAACAACAGACTATTGATGTTTTTACTTTCCATTTTACTGCAACTTTCTTACACCAGTTTGTGCACAATATCAAATTGAGTAATCATAAGGATGAAGTGCTTGCATTTAAACATCCCAATGCATTTACCAAATTATTTCCTGTTTCAATTAAGAAAAGAAATATTTTGGATGCAGTACTCAATCATTCTTATTCTGGTTCTTTGGAAAACATTTTTATCAATTCCAAAGTGCATGAATTGTTATTGCATAGTCTGGAATGTTTGATTGAAGAAAAAGAAGAAGGATTTGTTTGTAAGTTTTTGGCCGACGATAGTGGTAAGGAAAGAATTTACCAGGCAAGAGAAATTTTATTGCAACATATCGGTGACCCTATCACCATTAAAGAGCTGAGTAGAAAAGTAGCTATGAACGAATGCTACTTAAAAAAAGGATTTAAAGAAGTTTTCGGAACAACGATTTTTGATTTTTATCAGCAACAAAGAATGGAACACGCAAAATATTTGTTGTATGAGAAAAGCCTTAGTGTTACTGATGTTTCAGCCCTTTTAGGATATTCGTCCATTTCTCATTTTTCAGCTGCTTTTAAAAAGCATACTGGCTTGAAGCCTTGCGAACTTTTGAAGTAATGCATGGGAGAGATATAAGATAAAAGATAAAAGATAAGAGATAAAAGATAAGAGATAAAAGATGAGAGATAAAAGATGAGAGATAAAAGATAAGAGATAAAAGATGAGAGATAAAAGATGAGAGATACAATCGGGTATCTCATAACTCATATCTCATAACTCATAACTCATATCTCATATCTCATATCTCATAATTCATATCTCATAACTCATATCTCATAATCCTTTGTAACCTTTAATTACTATTCTTTGAATAATTCTATTTGGCGTATTGGGGCTATACAATTTTTGTTCAATCATTCCTATTCCTTTGGCATAAAAAACATCAGCTACCAAAAGGGTTTGTTCTACACCACTAGAACCATCTGGTGTAAACAACATTTCTCTTTTTACTTTGATGATGTCTGTGAATGTTGTCCCTAAATAACTACCTGTTAGATTGATATCGGTAACAGTGATTTTTAATCTGGCGTTACCTAGATAAAGCACTCCACCTTGAAATGTTCCAGCTCTTACAATTGCTGTTTCCCAGGTTGCACTTGGAGTGCCGGGAATCACATTATCTTTCAAATAAATGTATTCAGCATTATTGGCCACTGTATCGTATAAATACAAATAATCGTATTCGGGAGTGCCAAGACTCCAATATTCTCCGTTGATTCTACCTGTTACTGATAGAGTGTCTAATGTTGGAGTCGTCTGGTATTTAAAATAAGTCTTGCCCTGAAAAATATAGGAGAAGGGAGAAATAGTGGCCCTAAATGTATCAAGGGTGGAGCCTCCAGTTAAACTAAATCCAGGATCCAAAGAATATTTGATCCATCCATCTGCAGAAGTTGGACAGAAGTCAGAAGTACTGCTTCCGTTATTGGGACCTCCAACCAATAAACTAAATCCGCAGGTGCTATTGCCAAAAAAAGTTTTAAAATCGGTGGTTCCTGCAGTCAAAGGGCGACCCTTACCTTTTAATTTAATGTCTTTTGCCCCCGTCGATAAAACGTATCCAGAATCGATAAACCACATTCCGTTGATAGTATCGGAGTAGATTAAATATTTACCTAAACTTGTAAAATTCACATTCACCATTACATAATTGGTGTCTGCTAAATCACTGTTAATATAATAAACTCCATTAATAACCGCTTTTTTGCATTCTCCCAAACTATCTGTCAATATACCAGCAGCCACTCCACTAGCTGCGCCAGTTTCAAGGCTTACTTCTTTGGTACAACTATTGAAAACAATTGCCAAAAAAAGGATATATACTAGATTTTTCAATAGTAATTTCATGTATGCTACTGGCTTTATTCTACGAATATCAGATATTATTTACACCAATAACGCAGCCTGAGGGCTTATATTATTGGTTTTTATTAATTGACTGATATTGGTAAAAGTGATATTGGCAATTTGAGTTAATGCTTCATCAGTAAAAAACGCTTGATGGGCCGTAATTAGTACATTCGGAAAGCTCATTAATCGTTGAATGGTATCGTCTTGAATGATGTCTTCCGATAAATCTCTAAAGAATAATTTTTCTTCTTGCTCGTACACATCAATGCCTAAAGCACCAATTTGACCGGTTTTTAATGCTTTGATCACTGTTTTTGTATCTATTAAACCACCCCTGCTTGTATTGATCAAAACAGCTCCTTTCTTCATCATGGCAAAAGTGGTTTCATTCATCAAATGCTTTGTTTGTTCATTTAAAGGGCAGTGTAATGAAACGATATCGGCCTTTAAAACTTCCATCAATGGATGGTATTCTACTCCAATGGCTTCCAAGTCTTTATTGGCAATGACGTCAAAGGCCAGCACCCGGCAACCAAATCCCAGCATAATTTTAGCGAAAGCCTTTCCAATATTACCTGTGCCAATTACACCAATGGTTTTTCCATGGATATTGTATCCCAATAGTCCATGCAAAGAGAAATTTTGTTCACGAACTCTATTATAGGCTTTATGCGTTTTTCTGTTGAGGGTTAATAACATGGCTACTGCGTGTTCTGCCACTGCTTCTGGTGAATACGCAGGAACCCTGCAAACCCTTATGCCATTTGATTTTGCCGCTTCTAAGTCTACATTATTGAAGCCAGCGCAACGAAGAGCCACAATTTTGATATTGAGGCCAGCCAGTTTTTCAAAAACGGGGGCGCTTATTTTGTCATTCACAAAAGCGCATACTGCTACAGCTCCGGCAGCTAATTCAACTGTTTGATCATCTAAGGAGGTTTCTAAAAAAACCAAATCGTAGTTTTCTGTATTAAATTGGGTAAAAAAAGTCTTGTCGTAGGGTTGGGTTGAAAAGAAAACAATCTTCATGACCTAAATATACTGCGGCTTTGCCTTAGATCCGTACCTTTGCCACCATTTTTTAACCAATTGCTCAAAAGGAATTGTTGATTGAATAATATGAGTGCAAAGTATGCTGAATTTACGGGACTGAATCTCCCACAGATTGAACAGGAAATTTTAGCCA
This sequence comes from Sphingobacteriia bacterium, assembly GCA_004294465.1. GTDB lineage: Bacteria > Bacteroidota > Bacteroidia > Chitinophagales > Chitinophagaceae > Sediminibacterium. The sequence continues at coordinate 4,353 of REAV01000073.1, forward strand.
AATGGACCGAGACCCAGGCTTTTGAAAAAAGTATTTCACTAAGGGAAGGAAGTAAGCCCTTTGTGTTTTATGAGGGTCCGCCCAGTGCCAATGGTATGCCTGGTATTCATCATGTAATTTCTCGAACACTAAAAGACATGGTTTGTAGGTATAAAACCATGCAAGGATTTCAAGTTAAAAGAAAAGGCGGCTGGGATACCCATGGTCTTCCAATAGAATTAGGAGTAGAAAAAGAATTGGGTATTACCAAAGAAGATATTGGTATTAAAATTTCCATAGAAGAGTATAATCAAAAATGTAGAGAAGCGGTACTTCGATATAAAAAAGAATGGGATGATATTACCAATAAAATGGGGTACTGGGTTGATTTAAAAAATCCTTACATCACTTACGAAAACAATTACATAGAAACGCTTTGGTGGATTTTAAGTGAATTATACAAGAAAGGATTTCTGTATGAAAGCGTAAGTATTCAGCCTTATTCACCTGCAGCAGGAACAGGGTTGAGTTCGCATGAACTGAATCAGCCAGGAACGTATAAAGATGTAAAAGACACTTCTGCTGTTGCTATGTTCAAAGCAATTAATAATGAGCATTCAGCTTTTCTTTTTGATGCGGTTGCTGCGAATAAAGGAAACCATGATGGTGAAGTTTTCTTTATGGCCTGGACCACTACTCCCTGGACATTGCCATCCAATCTAGGATTAACTGTTGGGCCGAATATTGATTATGTATTGGTAAAAACATTCAATCCATATACTCATTTGCCAGTATTTGTTGTACTTGCAAAAGCCTTATTGAATAAGCATTTCAAGCCAGAAGGCGAAAATGGAAATTTTGAAGAATACAATGAGCAATCAAAATTATTACCATGGTCTATTTTGCTTTCTTTTAAAGGAAGTGAAATAGAAAACGCAACATATGAGCAATTACTTCCTTATGAAGCCAATTCATTAAAAGTCATCACCGAAATCACCCCAACGGCAAAACCTTTTAGAATTATTACCGGAGATTTTGTAACTACAGAAGATGGAACAGGTATTGTTCATACTGCACCTGCATTCGGTGCAGACGATTATAAGGTTGGAAAGAAATTCGACATTGGTATTTTAACCATGGTTGATCGCCAGGGAAAATTTGTTGATGGATTAGGCGAATTCAGTAATCGCTATGTAAAAAATTACAAAGACGATGCCGATTATGTAGATGTGAATATTGATATCTGTGTAAAATTAAAAAAAGAAAACAGGGCATTTAAAGTAGAAAAATACGAGCATAGTTATCCGCATTGTTGGAGAACAGATAAACCCATTTTATACTATCCTTTGGATGCATGGTTCATTAAAACTACTGCAGTAAAAGATCGTATGGTGGAATTGAATAAAACCATCAATTGGAAACCAAAATCAACCGGAGAAGGCAGGTTCGGTAATTGGCTAGAAAATATGGTTGACTGGAATCTGAGTCGTAGCCGTTATTGGGGAACTCCTTTGCCCGTTTGGAGAACAGAAGATGGCTCAGAAGAAATTTGTATTGGATCCATTGCCGAATTAAATGAAGGAATTAGGAATGCCAATGCGGTATTGGGTGGCGATATCAATAAGCATTATTTACATGAAGGTATTTTAGATTTACACAAGCCATTTGTAGATGATATAATATTAGTAAGTAAATCAGGAAAGCCGATGAACCGCGTTCCTGATTTGATTGATGTTTGGTTTGATAGTGGCGCTATGCCATATGCACAATGGCATTATCCATTTGAGAATAAAGAATTAATTGATAAGGGCGAAGCTTTCCCTGCTGATTTTATTGCAGAAGGAGTAGACCAAACACGCGGATGGTTTTATACTTTGCATGCTTTAGGCGTAATGTTATTTGATAGCGTTGCTTATAAAGCTGTTGTAAGTAATGGATTGGTTTTGGATAAGAATGGCAATAAAATGAGTAAGCGTTTGGGTAATGTAGTAAACCCTTTCCAAACCATTGAAAAATATGGAGCAGACGCTACTAGATGGTATTTAATCACCAATGCATCTCCTTGGGATAATTTAAAATTTGATTTAGCAGGAATTCAAGAAGTACAGCGCAAGTTTTTTGGAACCTTATACAATACTTACCAATTCTTTTGTTTGTATGCCAATGTAGATGGATTTGCTTTTAAGGAATCATATATTCCGTTAGAACAGCGACCAGAAATTGATCGTTGGATTCTTTCATCCTTAAATACTTTGGTAAAAAATGTTACTGAAAGTATGGATGATTTTGAACCTACTATGGCAGGAAGGGCTATCGAAGAATTTGTGGATGCTCAATTGAGTAACTGGTATGTTCGCTTGTGTAGAAGAAGGTTCTGGAAAGGCGAATATGAGATGGATAAAATCAGTGCTTACCAAACATTGTATGAGTGTTTAGAAACCATACTTCGTTTAGTAGCTCCCATTTCTCCTTTTTTTAGTGATGCAATATTTACCAATCTGAATGCGGTATCAAAAAGATTTGACGCCAGCTCGGTTCATCATATCCTTTATCCTGTATATACAGCTTCTGCTATTGATCCATCATTGGAGGAAAGAATGCAATTGGCTCAGGAAACTTGTTCCCTGGTTTTATCACTTAGGAAAAAAGTGAATATAAAAGTGCGTCAGCCATTACAAAAGGTAATGATTCCGGTGATGAATGCTCAAATGAAAGGTCAACTGGAGAAAATGGAAGACCTCATTAAAGCAGAAGTGAATGTTAAAGAAATAGAATATATCACTGAAACTGCTGGAGTAATCAGTAAAAAGATCAAAGCTAATTTTAAAACCCTCGGTGCAAAATTGGGTGCATCAATGAAAGAAGCTGCTGCAATCATTAGTTCATTCGATCAGAATCAAATTGGTAAAATAGAGCAAAACGGAAAAACTACCCTACAATTGAGCGCTGGGCCGGTAGAAATAGACCTGACAGATGTAGATATTATTGCTGAAGATATTCCAGGTTGGAGCGTTGCCAGTAAAGGAGCACTTACTGTAGCATTAGATATTACCCTGTCTGAAGCACTAAAACTGGAGGGAGAAGCCAGGGAGTTTGTAAACCGTGTACAAAATATTAGAAAAGAGAGCGGTTTTGCGCTTACAGACCGTATATTCGTGCGTGTTGAGGAGGGCTCTGCAATCCGAAACGCTATTATTCAATTTAACGATTATATTTGCCGCGAAATTCTGGCTGATGGCATTGAATGGGAAGCTCAAATTTCAGATGGAATTGAGATAGAAGTTAATGAAATCAGCTTAAAAGTGGTAGTAAACAAAAAAGGATAAACCTTATGGCTACGAAGAAACCAGCCCCTAAAAAGGCGGCACCAGCCAAAAAAGCAGTAAGTAAACCAGCCCCTAAAAAGGTTGTAACAGCTAAACCAGTTGCAGCTAAAAAAGCCGCTCCTGCAAAACCAGCAACAAAACCTGTTGCTGCAAAGCCTGCTCCAAAAGCAGCTCCAAAAGGAGCAAGTTCAAAACCAGCCCCAAAACCTGCACCAAAAGCAGCAGCCAAAGCCCCTGCAAAAGTGGTGGCTAAGCCAGCTCCAAAAGCAGTGCCAGTAAAGCCTACAGCAAAAGCGGCCCCTGCAAAAGCTCCGGCTCCAGCAGCAAAACCTGTTGCAGCAAAACCAGCTCCGAAAGCGGTACCTGCTAAGCCTGCTCCAAAAGCAGCGCCAGTAAAAGCTCCGGCTCCAGCAGCAAAACCAGCTTCAAAAGCGGCCCCAGCAAAAGCCCCGGCTCCAGTTGCAAAACCAGCTCCAGCCCCTGCTGCTAAGCCCACTCCACCTCCAGCTCCACCAAAGCCGGTAGTAAAAGCACCGCCAACACCACCGGTGAAGCCTGTAAAAAAAGTGCATGGACCAATTAAGGATGTAAAAGTTCCTAAGATCAATTCTAAATCTAGTGTTCCCTATAATCCAGGTTATACACCACTAGAAAAAAGAGTAGAAGTGCAAAAACCACAGGGTCCATTGGTAAAATACAGTGATGCAGATTTGAATGATTTCAGAGACTTGATCAATAAAAAATTAGAAGCTGCCAAAAAGGAATTGACCTATTTGCAAGGGTTAATTACCCGTAAAGATGAAATGGGCGGCGATAATGACGATGCTCGTTACATGACTATGGAAGATGGTACAATGAGTATGGAAAAAGAACAGCTTAGTCAGATGGCTAGCCGTCAAATTACCTATATCGATCATTTGGAGAAAGCGATCATGCGTATTGAAAACAAAACCTATGGCATTTGCAGAGTAACTGGAAAACTAATCGACAAAGCTCGTTTACGTGCCGTTCCTCATGCAACGCTTAGCTTAGAAGCTAAATTAGGTTTAGTGAAGCCTTCTGCGGAATAAATAGTTCTTATAAATTCAAAGCTTGATACAAACGTCAACTGCTTTAAAATTGCTGAATTCTCCTCGCTGAGCGATGTCGAATTCAAATCACACAATTTTAAAAAGGTTGCCTAATTGTATCAAGCTTTTTTATTTATAGCATTATTTAAACTCCTGCATATCAACCAGCTTCTTGTAAATTCCTCCTTGAGCCAATAAGCTATCGTGGGTGCCTCTTTCGGCAATTTCGCCTTTTTGTAAAACAATAATTTCATCCGCGTGTCTGATAGTTGACAAACGATGTGCAATTACAATAGAGGTTCTGTTTTGCATCATATTATTAATAGCGTCTTGCACCAGTCTTTCGCTTTCTGTATCCAATGAAGAAGTTGCTTCATCCAAAATAAGGATGGGTGGATTTTTTAAAACTGCTCTGGCAATAGTAACCCTTTGTCTTTCACCTCCACTTAATTTAGAACCCCTGTCTCCAATATTGGTATCAAATCCATCTTCTTTTTTGCGAATAAATTCCAAGGCATTGGCCACTTTGGCTGCATGCTCAATCGATTCCATCGAAGCCACTTCTGTGCCTAAAGAAATATTGTTGGCAATGGTATCATTAAAGAGAATCGGTTCCTGAGTAACAATACCCATTAAATTTCTAATACTGTTTAATGAAAAGGATTTGATATTGGATCCATCAATTAAAATTTCACCTCCACTCACGTCATGAAAACGGGGAATCAAATCGGCCAGACTACTTTTTCCGGCACCCGAAGACCCAACCAGGGCAATGGTTTTGCCCTTTTCAACAGTAAGATTGATGTTTTTTAGAATCGGTACTTCATCATAAGAAAATGAAACGTTCTTAAACTCTATTTGATGTTTGAATTCTGAAATGGTTGCAGCATTGGGTAAATCGGTAACCGTTAATGGTGCTTGTAAAATCTCTTCAATTCTTTTAATTGCTGCACTGCCTCTTTGCGAATTATAAAATGCAGTTGACAATGATTTTGCAGGATTAATAATCTGCGTAAAAATCAAAATATAACTGATAAAACTATCTCCTTTTAATCCGGCTTCGTGCCCTAAAACCAATTTGCCTCCAAACCATAAAATGCAACTCAATACCATTACGCCCATGAACTCCGACATGGGAGAAGCAAGGTCGCGTCTGAAATTCATTTTATTTCGAATATGATTTAAATTATTATTGGTGGTAAAAAAACGGGTTCTTAAAATTGTTTCTGCATTAAAAGCTTTGATGACCCTTAACCCGCCCAATGTTTCATCGAGTATCGACATTAAGCTTCCTAACTCTTCTGCAGAAGCGGTGGATTGTTTTTTTAGTGACCTACTCATCCTGCCTATTAAAAAGCCAGTGAGCGGTAATAAGACCAATAAGAACAAGGACAGTAATGGACTGATATACACCAGCACCCCTAAAATGATTAAAATATTCAAAGGGTCTCTAATCAATCCTTCCAATGTACTCATTACACTCCATTCGATCTCATTGGCATCATTGCTCATTCGGCTAATGATGTCACCCTTTTTTTGTTCCGTAAAAAAGCCTATTGGGAGCTCTAAGATTTTGGCATATAGATCGGATCTTAGTTTCGTCATCACATAATTACGCATAGGGGCCAGCACCCTATAAGACAAATAAGTGAACAGATTTTTAAAAAATATGGAAACAATGATGATCACACAAACGGTACCTAAGGCATATACAGCGCCCTTCTGGGCAATGAGTTCATTGTAGTGATATTTAAAATAATCTACCAGGTTTTTCAATCCTTCTATTGAAAAACTCATAGCTGGTTTAACTACTTCCTCTTTTTTATCGGTAAAGAGTAGTTTCAAAATTGGCGATAACATGGCCAATGAAACCAAGGAAAATAGGATAGAAAGCAGGTTAAAAACAACGTATAAGACGATATTTCTCTTTTGGTTGCTCAGGTAAAATAAAATCCGTTCAAATCGCTTCATACAGGAATAAATGGTAAAACACCCCAAAGTAACTAATTTTACACCCAATAAACAGTAGAATATGGAGGAAGGTAAACGTCAAAGACAAATTGCAGGTGCTTTACAGGAACAATTTAACGAAATATTTAGAAGGCTTAATCTATCTATGATAGATGGAGGAATGGTATCTATCTCGAGTGTTAAAGTAACCCCAGACCTATTAGAGGCAAGAGTATACATCAGTTTATTTCAGGTGAAAGATGCTGCTAAAGTGATGAAAACGATCGAAACAAGGGCCTGGGAAATCAAAAAGGAGTTAGCCGAAAGAATGAAAAACCAATTGAGAAGAATTCCGGTGATTCATTTTTACAACGATGACACTTTAGATTATGTTTTTAAAATGGAACAAGTGTTTAAAGAAATTAAGGAGGGCGGAACAAGTTCTGATGATAACACCAATGAATAAAATTAATACACTGAAAAGCGTATCTCATAATTCATATCTCATAATTCATAATTCCTTTCATTGAATCTGCTATTCGCCTGGCGCTATTTTAGATCAAAAAAATCAACCAATGCAATCAATATAATTGCTTGGATTGCCGTTACGGCTATTGCGGTAGGAACAGCATCATTAATTATCATTTTAAGTGTATTCAATGGTTTTGAAGATTTAGTAAAAGGACTATACGGAGATTTTTATGCATCCGTTAAAATTGTGCCTGCACAATCAAAGACTTTTCATATTTCTCCGAATCAGTTAAAGCAAATCAAGGATGTAAAAAACATTCTTGCTATAAGTTTTATTGCAGAAGAGAAAGCATTACTAATGGGTAATTATCAAACCATTGTAACTGTAAAAGGAGTGGAAGCGAATTACAATGCCATCAATAATATTTCAAAATATGTAAAGCAGGGGAATTTTGGAATCGGTGATCGGGAAAACCCCGGAATAGTAATGGGCGCAGGCATTGAGAATGCAGCAGGGGTTGATATTTATAGAGGTATCACGCCCACCATTCTGTATATGCCTAATCAAAATGCAGCTTCACTAAATTCCTCAGATGGATTGAATTCTTATATCGTTAAACCAACTGGAACATTTGTAATTCAGCAAGATTTTGATAATAAGTATGCATTTACCAATCTGGCATTCTTAAAATACATGTTGAATATGTCGGATGATGAGTATAGTGCTATCGAAATAAAAACCAATGGAGAAGATGCATTGGTAAAAAATGAGTTACAGCAATTATTGGGATCTGGTTATAAAGTGCAAACTCGTTACGAACAAAATCAATCATTATATGCAGTAATGCAAATGGAAAAATGGGTGATCTATGCAATACTTTCGTTGATATTGGTAGTTGCTGCATTCAATATGATTGGTGCATTAACCATGTTGGTTTTAGAAAAACAAAAAGATATTGCTGTATTAAAAGCAATGGGTGCAGATAATACGAGGATCCAGCGGATTTTTTTATTAGAAGGGTTGTTGTTGGCAGGAATAGGAACGGGGCTTGGATTATTATTGGCAACAAGTATTTGTTGGTTACAAATACAATTTCATTTGATTAAATTAGGAGGGTCAACTTTTATAATTGATTATTATCCTGTTAAAACAGCTATCACCGATTATTTGTTGGTATTTGTAACTGTGAGTTGTATTGCGTTTTCTGCAGCCTGGATTACTGCCAGAAAATCCAGCAGGGCCTCTTACTCCTTAAGAACCTAATAATCCAAAAACAAAATATCCCAATAACTCAAGAATCCAATTACTTAATAACTCATTAACACTTAATTCTTCATTCATAATTCTTCTTTCTTAATTCCTAATAATCTCCTAAAGTCTCCGGCAACTGCGCCAAAGCCTTGGCTAATTGATCATCATTTGGAGCAATTCCATGCCATTCATGACTTCCTTCCATAAAATCAACGCCCTTCCCCATTTCTGTTTTCATTAAAATACAAATAGGTTTACCCTGACCAGTCATTGATTTTGCTTTGTCCAATACCGCAACAACATCATCCATATCATTGCCATTCATTGCTAAAACAGTCCAATTAAATGCTTCGAATTTGGTTTTTAAACTATCCAAACTCAAGACTTTACTGGTTGGCCCATCAATTTGTTGGCCATTAACGTCAATGGTAATGATTAGGTTATCTACCTGATTATGCGGAGCAAATAAAATAGCTTCCCAATTTTGACCTTCCTGTAATTCTCCATCACCATGTAATGAAAATACCAAATGTGGATCTTTATTTAGTTTTTTGGTTAGTGCAGCACCAATAGCAACACTCATGCCTTGGCCTAATGAGCCACTTGCAATTCTTACTCCCGGAAGGTGTTCATGAGTGGTTGGGTGACCTTGTAAACGGGTATTAATTTTTCTGAAACTGGCTAGCTCTTTTACATCAAAATAGCCAGAACGGGCTAAAACAGAATAGAATACAGGCGAAATATGACCATTTGACAAGAAGAACAAGTCTTCATTCTTTCCATCCATTTTAAAATCGGTATGATGATGCATTGAATGGAAATAAAGGGCAGTCAAAAAATCAGCACAACCGAGGGATCCTCCAGGGTGTCCACTTTGAACGGTATGTACCATTCTTACTATATCTCTTCTTACTTGACTGGTTATCTTCTTCAAATCATCAATACTTGCCATATGAAAGGGGTTATTTTGGATTGAGCAGCGAAGATAAAACCAATTGTATCATTATAAAAAGTAAAATACTAGAATCTTGGTATAGCGAACAAAAAAAGCATTGATTAGGTTTGTAAACCAGTGATTCAATAATAAAGAGCTAATTTTATATACCAATCCTTGAAAAACAACGTTTAATACGGTACAAATGGAAAATATTTTACTGGGGGCTGTAATAGCCTTCGTAATTACCTTTTATGCAATTCCTGTGATCATTCAGGTGTCGAACATGAAGAAATTGTTTGATTTACCTGGGGAAAGAAAAATTCATGCTACTCCTGTACCTTCTCTTGGAGGATTGGGCATTTTTGCTGGTTTTATAATGGGGTTATTGTTGATGGTCGATTTGACCGATAAAGTTGCAGCTTCTTCCTTTCAATATTATGTTACCGCATTTATGGTGATTTTCTTTTTTGGTATCAAGGATGACATATTAATACTTACTCCATTCAAAAAATTATTGGGTCAACTGGCTGTTGCAGCAATTTTGATTTTTAAAGCCAATCTGGTGATTGATAATATGCATGGTTTTTTAGGAATACAACAGATCGATAATAATTTAAGTGTTTTATTATCTTTCTTCACCATCATTGTGATTGTCAACGCATTTAATCTGATAGATGGAGTGGATGGATTGGCAGGAAGTATTGGAATTATTACTTCTTCTTTCTTTGCTTTTTTTGCTTTAATGAGCGGAGAATTTTATTATGCTTTATTTGGATTTAGTTTTTCAGCTGCATTAGCTGCATTCTTAATTTACAACTATTCTCCTGCCAGAATATTTATGGGAGATACTGGAGCAATGCTGATTGGGGTGGTGAATGCTATATTGGTAATTCATTTTATTAATACTGCAGAAAACTCTAGGATTCTTCCTGTATTGGCTTCTCCGGCGATGGGCTTCGGCGTATTATTGATTCCATTAATGGATACATTGAGGGTTTTTGCTATCCGAATTTTACATGGAAGATCCCCTTTTTCTCCAGATAGAAATCATATCCATCATTTATTATTAGATAGAGGGATGTCTCATATGGCAGTAACGCTTACGCTATCTTTAATTACTATTTTATTTGTTGTTCTTAGTTATCTTTTACTTCCCCTAGGTACAACCAAAGTGATACTTGTTCAAAACATTTGCTTTTTTGGAGGTATTACCTACTTAAGAGTAAAACAGCATTCGCAAAGGAAATTGCATGTAGTTAAAAGAGAAGAAGATTACAACGAAGCCAATATTTTTCAAAAAGGCATCAATAGTTTTAGGGCCTATACTTCTCCCAATGTAAAAGTGGCAGATAAGGATTAATTTAAAATGATTCAGTAGATTTGCGGCTATTAAACTGGAAATATGACGGAAGATATAGACTTGATTTTAGCAGACCTTACTGAAACTATGCAAAAAGGAATTCAGCATCTTGAAGCTGAATTGGTAAAAATTCGTGCCGGAAAAGCTAATCCATCTATGTTAGACGGATTAAATGTGGATTATTATGGGGCACCAACAGCAATCAATCAGGTTGCCAATATTCAGGTTTTAGACGCAAGAACAATCAGTATTCAACCCTGGGAAAAAAATATGTTACAAGCCATTGAGAAATCTATCATGGCAGCAAATATTGGGGTTACTCCACAAAATGATGGTGTCCAAATCAGGTTGTTTATGCCGCCTTTAACCGAAGAAAGAAGAAAGGAATTGGTAAAAAAAGCCAGCGCTGAAGGAGAACAATCTAAAGTTGCTATTAGAAATGTGAGAAGGGATGCTATAGAGCAAGTAAAAAAATTACAAAAAGATGGATTGAGTGAAGATGCTGCAAAAGACGCTGAAAAAAACATTCAGGAAACAACTGATAAATTTATTATTCTTGTAGAAAAACACCTGGCTGCAAAAGAGAAAGAGATGATGATTATTTAGTCGTTTTTTTATTGACTATATATACGCCAACTAAAATTATTGCCAGGCAAATTACTTGTTGAAGGTTCACCTGTTCTCCGCCCCATAAACCCCAGCCAATTGCTACAAAAGGAATTCCATATGTAACAGTTGATGCAAAGAGTGCACCAGCACGTTTTACGAGCATATAAAAAAGAATGGAAGCGATTGCTGTGCCAAAAACTCCCAATGTTGCGGATGCCAGAATGGATTGCACATAAGCTTGCTCGGTTAATGGCATTGCAAAGAAGCCTGTAAATTGTAAAATCAATGCACAAGGAATGATTAAAAAAATAAATGCCATGGCCGCAATTTCTAAAGAGCCAATTCCTTGCATATGTCTTCCCACCATATTTACATTGATGCCGTAGAACAAAGTGGCCAATAATACAAGCAATGCGTAACTAATATACTGAACACTAATATTTGCCCCAGCAGCTACCAATAAGGTAAGTCCAATAAATCCAATAATAATTCCTACAACCTGATTCATTTTCACTTTGAGTTGAAAAAATGCAATTCCGGTAACTATTACAAATAAAGGAGTTAGTGCATTTAAAATGCCTGCTAATGCGCTATCGATTTTAGTTTCTGCTATGCAGAATAGATAAGCTGGGAAGAAGCTGCCCAGTAAACCAGAAAGAATGACCAACCATCTTTTTTGGGCAGGGATATGCTTAAATGCTTTGATCGCAAAAGGCAATAGAATGATGCCGGCACTCATAATACGAATAGATGCTACCTGATAGGGGCTTAATACATTCATTCCTCCTTTCATTAAAATAAAGGAACTGCCCCAAATTAAACAGAGTACCAAAAAGATGAGCCAATTAATAATTTTCTTTCCCAAGGATAAATTTTATTCAAAGATGCAGTTTTATGTTGCATTATGATGATTAAATAAAATGCTGTATTTTCAATTCCACATTTAAAACAATACAATTATGGGAATGTTAAAAGAATTCAAAGAATTTGCCGTTAGGGGCAATTTGGTTGATACTGCTGTAGCCTTTATTATGGGTGCATCATTTGGTAAGATCGTTTCTTCCTTTGTAGATGGGATGATTATGCCTTTGGTGGGAATGCTTACAGGTGGAGTTGATTTTAACGATAAAAAACTGGTTTTAAAAGACGCCATTGAAGCAGTGAAAGATTCAAGCGGTAAAGTGGTTACGCCTGCTGTGGCAGAAGTTTCTGTGAAATATGGGGTCTTTATCACCAATTTAATTGATTTTGTAATAGTGGCTTTTGCTGTTTTCATGGTAATAAAAGGAATAAATAAGATTAAAAAAGATACTCCAGCAGAAGCAGCAGCACCTTCAAGTACCGATACTTTGTTGATGGAAATAAGAGATTCCCTAAGGAAATAGCCCCATTTTGGTGGATAACTATTTAGTAAAACAGGCTTTTTTAAAGCCTGTTTCTGTTTCTTTGTATCAATCAATGTATTTGAAGTGAGTGCAGTAAATTATCAGATTAAGTTAGATCAGTTTGAAGGGCCATTCGACCTCTTGTTGTTTTTCATAGAAAGAGATGAATTGGACATTTATAATATTCCGATTACTAAAATCATCAACGATTTTTTAGATTTTATTCATAGTTCTGAAAAGTTGAATATTGAATTGAGTAGCGAATTTATTCTGTTCATTTCAACCTTGATGAGAATCAAAGCCCGCTTATTACTCCCTCGAAAAGAAATTGATGCTTCTGGGAATGAAATTGATCCACGTCAGGAATTGATCGATAAAATTCTTGAATACAAACGTTTCAAAGAAGCAGCTGTACAAATGGCCGAGATGGAAGCTATGAGAATGCTCATGGTAAAACGTGGAAACCTTCAAAAGGAAATTGCAGAAATAGGGGAGGAAGCTTCTGAAGGAACTGAAATTCAAAATATTACTTTATTCAAATTGATGAAATCTTTTGAAAAAGTAATGCAAAGGGTACACGATCGCCAAAACAAACCTGTACATACTGTTGTTCGTTATAATTATACCATGGAAGGAAGCCGAGATTATATGCTCGACTTTGTGGCCAAAGAAAAAACAGTGGCTTTCGAAAAAGTATTCGAGATTTGCGAAGATCGCATACATGCAATATTCTTATTCTTATCTATACTCGAATTATCTCAACAAAAATTCATGAAATTATTGGTTGGTCAGGGCATGAATAATTTCATTGTTGAATGGAATGAAAACAGGGCTGCTGATATAGCTGATGAAGGGTTGACTGAAGAAGAGGTTTAAGATAAAAGATAAGAGATAAAAGATAAAAGATAAGAGATAAAAGATAAGAGATATCAATTCATATCTCATAATTCATATCTCTTCTTTCTTCTCTCTTAATTCTAAAAGCTTGATAAATAAGTTTCTTGAATATAGTAAGGATAATATTACAAAAATACTCATGCTGATTATAGGTATTGTTTGATGAAAGCTCTGAAGATTGTAATTAGTGGAGTCTCTTGTAAAGAACAATATTAACGATGTGTACATGCATCCTATTCCTATAAATTGTACAACAACTTTCTCCGTTTCCCTTTTTGTAAAATTACCAAACAGAAAGCGTTAAGGCGAATAAGCCTAAAATACTAACCAAGTCGATTTTAAAAAAACTAGGGGGAGTATTAAATACGCTATCCAAGGGCCGCCCATGTGATCTCCGTTAATGATGATAAAGCAGTAGCTCATAGCCACCCAGACCTTATTCAATTGTAAATCAACTTTTTTATTAATCAAGATATAGCTTAGTCCAAAAAAGATTAACCTAAAACAGCCGAATCCACCTTAACAGTATCTTTCATTAACACCCTAACTGCTGCTGCAATTCCTTCTGCATCATAAGCACATTCGCGGTGAAGCTCTTTTGGTGTTCCATGCTCTACCAAACGATCTGGAATTCCCAGTATAGTTACTTCAGCTTGATAATTATTGGCGTTCATGAATTCTAACACTGCAGAACCAAATCCACCCACAACAGTACCGTCTTCTACAGTAACAATTTTATTGTAGTTGCTGAAAACTTCATGTAATAAATCTTCATCAATTGGTTTTACAAAGCGAAGATCATAATGTGCTGGATCAATTCCTTCTGTTCTGAGTTGGCGGATAGCTGCCTGTGCAAAATTGCCTGGATGACCAAAACTTAATATCGCAATCTCTTTTCCATCTTTTAATTTTCTACCCTTACCAATGGTGATTTCTTCGAATGGTGTTTTCCAATCTACCATTACACCTTCTCCTCTTGGATACCTGATTACAAAAGGATATTTATTGCTATCCAACTGTGCAGTGTACATTAAGTTACGCAATTCTTTTTCATTCATAGGTGCGCTTACTACCATATGTGGTATACAACGCATGTATGGAATATCATAACATCCATGATGGGTTGGTCCGTCTTCTCCCACCAAACCTGCTCTGTCTAAACAGAACACTACAGGCAATTTTTGTATAGCAACATCATGCACAACTTGGTCGTATGCACGCTGCATGAAAGATGAATAAATATTACAGAATACCCTCAATCCCTGAGTAGCCATTCCTGCACTTACCGTAACTGCATGTTGCTCACAGATACCCACATCAAAAGCACGATGCGGCATTTTTTCCATCATGAATTTTAATGAAGATCCACTTGGCATAGCTGGCGTAACCCCCATTATTTTATCATTCATTTCAGCCAACTCAATTATGGTATGGCCAAATACATCTTGGTATTTAGGAGGTTGCGGAGCGTCTATTTTTTTCTTGAATATTTCGCCAGTTACTTTATCGAATAAACCGGGTGCATGCCATTTGGTTTGGTCTTTCTCAGCCAATGCATACCCCTTTCCTTTTACCGTTACAATATGTAAAATTTTAGGGCCTGGCATTTCTTTCAAATCCTTTAAAGTATCTACCAGTTTAGAAATATTGTGACCATCAATAGGACCAAAATACCTAAGGTTCAATGCTTCAAATAAATTACTGCTCTTGCTTACAACGCCTTTAATACTGGCTTCTAACTTACTGGCCATTTCTCTCGAAAAGTTTTTGCCAATAGGTAATTTGCCCATAATATTCCAAACCTCATCTCTAACTTTATTGTAAGTAGGTGATGTAGAAATATCCGTTAAATATTCTTTTAATGCACCAACATTGGGGTCGATGCTCATACAGTTGTCATTCAGAATAATCAGTACATCACTATCAGCTACACCAGCATGATTCATCGCTTCAAATGCCATGCCTGCAGTCATAGATCCATCTCCAATAACCGCAACAGACTTTCTGTTTTCGCCTCTGTATTTTGCAGCCATTGCCATTCCTAATGCTGCAGAAATTGAAGTAGAAGAATGGCCTACTCCAAATGTATCATATTCACTTTCCGATCTTTTTGGGAAACCACTTAAACCATTGTATTTTCTATTGCTGGAAAAATTATCTCTTCTTCCTGTAAGAATTTTATGGCCATAAGCCTGGTGACCCACATCCCATACCAATTGGTCATGTGGAGTATTGTACACATAATGAAGGGCAACACTTAATTCAACAACACCTAAACTGGCAGCAAAATGCCCGCCTTGCACACTCACCACATCAATGATATATTGTCTTAATTCATCACAAACCTGATGCAATTGTTCCCTTCCTAATTTCTTAAGATCCGACGGGCTATTAATATTTTTTAACAATGGTCCTGGAATGAACTCCATGTATAGTTATTTAATGGGTAAAAATACGATTTTGGGCCCAAATGCCCCAACTCAGCATTAAAACACCCAATTACACCGATGGTTCGGTGAAGGAAAACAATATTTTTAGCCAATTAGCAACCTAATTTGCCATTAGTCCTAAAATAGGTTCCAGTGGGGTTACCTAAAATTATCTTTGTAGAACATGAGAAATCAGCGAAAAGCAGTTTTATATTGGTGGTGTCAAATTGGTGGCTGGATGATGTATGGGTTAACAATGGTGTTTTTTGCCTTTGTTTTCGACAGCAAAATCAATACTATTTTCTATCCAAAATTGTTGGTGATCATCACTACAGGGTTATTTTTCACACATATCCTAAGGGAATTAATCAAAGCATTTAAATTAAGACCTCCCGAATTGTCCAAAAAATGGGCATTGTTTACTGTAATACTCTTGATCATTCTGGTACTTTTTAATTTAACCAACAGTGCATTGGCAGAATGGTGGGGTTTGTATAATCCTAAAACAAAGGTTTCCGTTGAAAAGAGATTTTTGGTAAATCTAGTTTCTGACTCTCCCTTGATATTGGTTTGGGTATCCATCTATTATCTATGGCATTATATAGAGTTGGGAACAAAAATTGAAATTCAGAAAGTAAAATTGGAAAGCTTGGTAAAAGAATTAGAGCTTAACACCATCAAATCTCATATCAATCCACATTTTATTTTTAATGCTTTGAATAGTATTCGTGCACTGGTAGATGAAAATCCTGAAAGAGCAAGAACGGCGATTACTGAATTGAGCAATATTTTGAGAAGTAGTATGCAATCAGAAAAGTTGACCACTGTGCCTTTCGAAAAAGAATTGAATATTGTAAAAGATTATTTAGCTTTAGAACATATTCGTTTTGAAGATCGATTAATGGTTGAATTTGATATTGATGAAGATACTTTAGACCAGCCCATCCCTCCAATGATGTTGCAAACTTTAGTAGAAAACGCAATTAAACATGGAATAAGCAAGCATAAGCAAGGCGGATTGGTAAAAATCATTTCAGATTTCAAGGACAATCATCATGAAGTGATTGTACAAAATACAGGAACCTTTGTGCAAAACGATTTATCGGATGGTTTCGGAATAAGCAGCACACACAATCGATTGAATTTATTATTCGGAAGAAAAGCCAATTTTACTATTTGTGATAAGGGCGACAATTTGGTAGAAGCCATGATTATTATGCCCGTTCATGATTCCTCAGTTGCAGTTAAAAATTAAATTTATATGGCTATTAAAGCAATTATTATTGATGATGAAAGACTGGCTCGTAATGAACTTAAAAAGTTGTTACAAGACCATGGCGATATTGAAGTGATTGATGAAGCAGCAAATGTAGACGAGGGTATTGAAAAAATAGAAACCTTAAATCCTGATTTAATTTTTTTGGATATTCAAATGCCTGGAAAAACAGGATTCGACTTATTAGCCGAAGTAGAAAAAGCACCTAAAGTTATTTTTACTACTGCCTATGATGAGTATGCTATTAAAGCGTTTGAGGTGAATGCTTTGGATTATTTGTTGAAACCTATCGAACCTAAAAGATTAAGTGATGCAATCCAAAAGTTGCATGCTGAATTGTTTAAAGAAAATATTGGATTAGCTGGCGTTAACAGAGGTCCTTTAACCGAATACGATCAGGTTTTTGTGAAAGATGGAGAACGTTGCTGGTTTGTGAAATTGGGAGAAATCAGATTATTTGAAAGTGTGGGCAATTATGCAAAAGTTTTCTTTGGAACCAATAAGCCACTTATTTTAAAATCCCTTAATGCTTTAGAAGAAAGATTGGATGACAGAATGTTTTTTAGGGCCAATCGTAAGCATATCATTCAGACAGTGAAGTTCAAAGAAATGATGAGCTTGTAGGAGATAAAAGATAAGAGATAAAAGATCGGTAAGAAGCTTTAAGAATTATTAATTACATGTTATGAGAAAAATAGTTGGTTTAATTACGATGTTGTTTTGTGCGAGTGTAGTTACTGCACAAAATATTGATATCATTATCAATGCTGCTGAAGTTGAAAGAATTGAAAAAACCTTGTCTGCAGACGATATGCAAGGCAGAAGAACATTCACTCCAGGTATAGAAAAAGCAGCTGCTTTTATTGCCGATGAGTTCAAGAAATCGGGGCTTCAAACTTTCAAGCAAAATGGTAATTACCTGCAATCTTTCAATATGGTAAGAGCTAAATTTATTAGTGCTTCAGCCAATTTTGATGGAAATGAAATTGATACCAAAAATATAATTGCGCTCACTTGTAAGCCCGATTTACTTATTAATGAAAAATCAGGATATGAATTAGTAAGAATTACCAAAGCAGACAATTTTAATACAGAAGCCAGAAAATACAGCAGCATGGCGAAAAATTATGTTGTATTAGTGGATAGTTCTTATGCAAGCAATTTCAGTCGCTTAATCAGGTTGAAGTCGAGCATGTTTCAATCGGAGAATTCAGTGATTTTTATTTTATCTCAAGCAATTCCATCCAAATTTACTATACAATCTAAACATGAAATTTCTACTCAGCCATTGAGCAATGTGGTAGGAATTATTCCAGGTAAGTCTTTGCCAAACGAATATGTTATATTCTCAGGACACTATGATCATTTGGGTATGGATAGTAAAAAAGCAGTGAACAATGATTCTATTTATAATGGTGCCAATGACGATGCTGCAGGTACAACAGCTGTGATGTTATTAGCGAAGTATTATAGAATGATGAACAACAATGAGCGTACCTTGGTTTTTGCTGCATTCACTGCAGAAGAAGTAGGTGGATTTGGAGCAACTTATTTTTCGAAGCAATTCAATCCAGAAGATGTTAAAGCTATGTTCAATATAGAAATGATTGGAACCGAAAGTAAGTGGGGAGCTAATAGCGCTTATATAACAGGGTTTGATAAAACTGATATGGGTACCATCTTACAAAAAAATTTAGCTGGTACTTCATTTAATTTTTATCCTGATCCATATCCTGATCAAAATTTATTTTATCGATCGGATAATGCAACATTAGCCAGATTAGGCGTTCCAGCACATACTATTTCTACTTCTAAAATGGATAGTGAACCCAATTACCACAAAGTATCCGACGAAATTGGTACGCTGAATATTCCCAATATGACTCAGATCATTAAATCAATTGCACTAAGTGCAAGAGGAATTATTAGTGGAAAAGAAACGCCAAGCAGGGTAGATGTAAGTGCATTAAAATAAAAATCCACTTCAATTGTTATTGAAGCGGGTTGATATTGATTGATCTGCTTATAAGATAGTAAATTCTACTCTTCTATTCTTTTGACGGCCACTTGCAGTTTTATTGCTTTGATTAATTCATACCATATTACGGAAATCAATCCAGTACTTATGCAAATGAAAAGCTCGTTCAATCTTAAGGGTTCAAATTGAAAGAATGATGCCAAAATGGGTACATATAATAATAGTCCTGTTATGAGTAATGTGATTCCTATTATTAACAATACCAGGTTGTTTTTAAACTTTAATGTGGTAATGATGGAGTAATAAAATGAGCGGTTTACCAATGTCAGCATTATATTGGCTATGATTAATGTAGTAAAGACCATCGTTCTTGTATGTGATTCTGTATATTCATTAAACACGCTGTATTGATAAGCAAATAAAGTTCCTGCTGTAATTACCAAACCCTGTATAATGCTCGTGGTCAGTTCTTTCCAATTAAAGAAAGTATTGCTTATTGGTCTTGGAAGTTGAATCATGGTGTTTTTTTCCATTGGTTCATTCTCATAAATGATGGAACAGGTAGGCCCCATAATTAGTTCTAAAAAAATCACGTGTACTGGAGTGAAAATATTGGGATAGATCCATCCCAAAGCCAATGGGATAAATACAGTTAATACTATTGGTATATGTATTGAAATGATATATTGAATGGCCTTTTTTAAATTCGTATAAATTTTTCTGCCGATGGCAACTGCATCTAACATTTTTGATAAATCATCTTCCGATAAAATAAGTGAAGCTGCTTGTTTAGCAATTTCTGTGCCTTTTGTTCCCATGGCAATACCTATATGTGCTGCTTTTAAAGCTGGGCCATCATTTACTCCATCACCTGTCATGGCCACTATTTCATTATTGGCTTTTAATGCATTGATGATTCTAAGTTTTGCTTCAGGAAACATGCGTGTAAAAAGCATGGTGTCCTTTACTTTTTGTTGTAATTCTTCATCTTTCAAATTCATCAGTTCATCTCCACATAAATGATGTTCAAATCCTTTAAACTGAATTTGTTTGGCAATAGAGATAGAAGTGGCTGCATTGTCGCCTGTCAAAATTTTCACTGAAATGCCTGCCTGATAAAATCCTTCTAGTACTTTTTGAATATTGTCTTTGGGAGGATCGTAAAATGCGACTAACCCTTTAAATTCAAAGGGAAATTCTTGTTGCTCTTTTGGATAATTGGTTCCATTGAAAGTTGAACTGGCTACTCCTAATATTCTATAACCCTCAATGGCTAATTGATCAATGGCTTTTTCGATTTTTGTTTTTGCTTCCTCCGTTAAATTGGCTATTGCCATTAAAGCTTCTGGTGCTCCTTTAGCTGCAATGATTCTTTCGCCAGTATTGTTCTCAAAAATATGGGTCATCATTGGGGGCTTTCCACTCAATGGGTATTCGTGAACCATTTTATATTCCTGACGCTCATCTTTCTTATTTTTTTCTTCATAACTTTTATGTAATGCTATTTCCATTGGATCGAAAGGTATCGGCTCGCTTGCCCACATTGCAGTTCGTATCAATGAGACGTCTTCTGCAGTATTAGTATTAGTGGCATCAGTAATTGTATCAGATTCATACAAATATAATTTTGCCAAACTCATTTTGTTTTGAGTAATGGTTCCAGTTTTATCTGTACAAATTACTGTTGCACTTCCTAAGGTTTCAACTGTTTTCATTTGTTTTACAACAATACCCATCTTCATCAATCTCCATGCTCCCAATGCCATAAATGTGGTAAATGCTACTGGAATTTCTTCGGGCAAAATACTCATTGCTAATGTTAGAGCTTTGAGTAAACTATCTAACACATCATAATTATTGAAATAATTAATTAGCCAAACAATCGCAAAAACGATTGCGCCAACGGAAACCATTAATTTTACAAAATGATTGATTTGAAGTTCTAAAGGCGTTGGTTCTTCTTCTATACTTTCTAAGCTTTTCCCTATTTTGCCCAACTTTGTATTATTGCCTATTGCAGTTACTTGAATGATGGCTAAACCACTTCCTACTGTTGTTCCACTAAATACTTTATTATCTTTAGCATATTGATCTTTGTATACGGTTAAAGACTCGCCCGTTAAAATTGATTCATTCACTGAAAAGTCATTGGAATGAATAATAGTGCCATCTGCTGAAATAGATACACCTTCTTCAATCATTAAGCAATCCCCAATAACCAGATCTTCCGTATTTATTTCAATTGTTTTTCCCTCTCTAATGACTTTGCAGTTTGGCTGGGTAAATCTTTTTAATTTGGCCAATGCGTTTTTACTTCTGGAATCTTGATATAAAGAAATAGTAGCTACTAATAATATCGCTGATGCTAAGAAAACTCCATCCCCTGTTTTCCCACTAATAAAATAAATGATTGAGGCAACCAGTAATAAACTTACCATTGGTTCTTTGGCCAAGCTTTTGATGGCATCAAAAAAACTATTTTCTTTTTTAAATGCCATTAAGTTTTGACCATGAGTATGTCTGGAATCAAGTACTTCTGTTGCTGATAAACCGCTTATATTAAAATTTTCTACTGCCATAACTAGATGTATAAAGTTAGTTGCCTGAAATTTGAAAATAAACCAATAGCCCAGCGGCAATAGTCATTATTAAGAATGCGATAATTCCAAGAATATTCGACATCCTACTATTGGTAAATTTTCCCATTACTTTTTCGTTGTTGCTAATATGTAGAATAATCGCGATTAAAACAGGCGCAGTTAATCCATAAAGAATGGCTGTATAGATCAATGCATCAATTGGCGATATCCCAATATAATTTAATGAAAGGCCTAATAATAAGGAAATAGCGATAATGATGTAAAACCCTTTTGCTTCGTGAAATTTTTTATCTAAACCCTGTTCCCATCCAAATGTTTCTGTAAAAATATAAGACAATGAACCACTTAATACGGGAATGGCAATCAAACCTGTGCCTATTACTCCAATTGCAAAAAGCAGATAAGCAAAGTTTCCAGCTAATGGCTTTAAGGCCATTGAAGCTTGTTCTACAGTATCAATTTGGTGTACTCCAGCTTTAAATAAAACCGTTCCTGTTGTTAGAATTATAAAAAACATAACGAACCCGGAAAATGTCATTCCAAAATCAACATCTTGATTCATTTCGCGAATGATCTTTTTGTTTACTACCAACAACGGTTGCTTATTTTTCATCTCTTCTACTTCCACAGATGCCTGCCAGAAGAATAGATAGGGCGAAATGGTAGTACCCAAAATGCCCACAAGAATGGCAATAAATGCTTTGTTGAATTGAATAGTAGGGATAAATGCAGATCTCAATATTTCTCCAAAATCTTGCTTGTATAAAAAAGGAACGATAAAATACACCAACATTACTATGCACAAAAATTTTAAGGTGGCAGCAATTTTTTGATAGGGTAGATAAATAATCAATCCCAATAATAACAAAGTAAAAAACACACTAAAAAAACCTGCATGAATACTGGGGAATAATAAATTTCCCACTGCACCCATACCCGCAATATCGGCTCCAATATTCATTACAATTGCCGGGAAGCTAAAAACCAACATAATGTATAATATGGGTCTTGGATAATGTTTTTTTAAAGTACCTGTTAGACCCTGAGAGGTAACCAGCCCAATTCTTGCACACATTTGTTGTATGGCAGCCATCAATGGAAAAGCAACAATAGATGTCCAAAGTGTGGAAAGCCCAAATGCTGCTCCAGCTTGAGAATAAGTGGCAATGCCAGAAGGGTCGTCGTCGCTGGCCCCGGTAACTAAACCTGGTCCGATCATTTTCAAAAAACGAACGAAACGGTTATCCTTTTTTTCAGCAATTTTCATGTGCGGAGAAAGCGAATGCTTCTCCTCTAAAGGTATGAATAATTATATCGATTTGAGAATGTCTTCTGCCTTTATCCAATTAATTGAAAGGGTTCTACGATTGAAGTCTTTTTTATCGATAAACTACTACAAATTATGTTTTATAGAAAGCGCTCCAGAAGGACATTTTGAAACTGCAAGTATTATTTCTTCAGAAGATGCGTTTTCGATTTTTATCCATGGCTGTTCTTTGGGGTTAAAAACGCTGCTTAAATTTTTTACACAATTGCCACTATGCCGGCAAAGGCCAGATTGCCAGACCACCGTAATTTGGCCATTACTATATTCTTTTTTAAGGTGATGTTTATCCATTGTTGAAAGTTTAAAATAGTACGTCATTGAATGAAGGATCCTTATCGAAAACTGCTTTTGCAAAGGGACAAAGAGGCATTATTTTTACTTTTTTGTCTCTTGCAAATTGAACTGTAGCAGTCAATAATTTTTTTCCAATTCCTTTGCCTGCTAATTGATCACTTACTTCAGTATGATCAATAATAAATTTATCCATCCCAGCCCAAACATAGGTCATTTCTGCAAGTATATTGTTTTGATTTTCGATGTAAAAACTTCCTTTTTTACCATCATCTTTCTGAAGTATTTCCATTACTAATACTATTTTAAATTACAAATTATCATTTTTTTTCTAATACATTTTCTTTGGCAAACATTAATCCAATCATCATGATTAAAGCACTCATTAGAATTACCTGAATAATCAAAGATTTATTGGCTAATGAACTAGACTGACTGAGAGGAATGGACAAGAATAATAAAATGGTAATTAAGCCTCTTGGTGCAACAAATAATATGGGCTTCAATTTAAATTGAAATAATTTCAAAAAGATCAATCTTAATGCAAAGATGCCTGATACTATTGCAATAGCCCATATAATTGTTTCGGTATTGAGCAATTCTTCGGGTTTAATTAAGAATCCAAATAAAATAAAAAATAATGCTCTTACAATAAAAGTAATTTCTGTTATTAAATCTTTAAACTGATGAACTTCTTTATTGAGCAATTCTGGCTTTAATCGTTTGATCAGTTTTATGTGTTTT